>CAIWUD010000038.1 GCA_903915775.1 uncultured Chloroflexota bacterium
CCCTACGGCCTACTCCGCTATGCCGATAAGACCTTCCGCCTCCGCTATACGGCGGCGGTACGTGCTGAACTGCTCGCGACTGTTGATGAGATGCGTGATCAACTCGAGACGGATGATGTTGAGCGCAGCCATACCGAGCCGTCACGCTGTGCCGGCTGTGGCCTACGCACCATCTGCGAGGATAGTCTGATCTGAGCCTAGGGCTGCTCACCACGGGCAATAGCGCGGGCAATCTGGTTGTGTCGTGCGATCAGACCAACAAGATCCTGTCCGATGAGTTCACCATCACGAACGATGATCCGGCCATGGATCACGCTCAGATCAACCATGGGTGCTGCACAGAAGACTAGGGCAGCGAGAGGATCGTGGACAGCGGCCCCAGCGAAGCCAAGTTGGTCGAGGCGATAGCCGATCAGATCGGCGCACATCCCTGGGACGAGGCGGCCGATGTCGTCGCGTCCGAGCGTCTGGGCACCACCCCATGTCGCCAGTTGCAGTGCCTCGCGGGCTGTCATGGCGCTGGGATCGCCCTGAACACGCTGGAGTAGCATGGCTTGGCGCGCTTCACCGAGCATGTGGGCGCCATCGTTGGAGGCAGAACCATCGACGCCCAACCCAATGCGCACTCCGGCACGGCGCAGCGCACCGATCGGCGCAATCCCCGAGGCGAGACGCATATTGGAGCAGGGGCAGTGAGCCACACCAGTACGGGTAGCACCGAGGCGTGTGATCTCGCTCGGTGAGGGGTGTACCACATGGGCGTGCCAGACGTCGAGACCAACCCAGCCGAGCTCCTCGATCAGTTCGACCGGGCGCCGTCCAAAGTGAGCCAGACAAAACTGCTCTTCGTCCAGTGTCTCGGCAAGATGTGTGTGCGCATGGACACCGTAGCTGCGCGCTAGCGTGATCGTTTCACGCATCAGATCGAGTGAGACACTGAACGGCGAGCATGGCGCGAGAACAATGCGCAGGAACGAACCAGGCCGTGGGTCATGGTACTGTTCGATCAGGCGCTGCGAATCGGCCAGAATGTCCGCCTCATCCTCAACCACATGGTCTGGTGGCAATCCACCGCGGCTCTGACCGAAGGACATGCTACCCCGTGCCGCATGGAAGCGAACCCCCAACTCCTGCGCGACGGCAATCTGGTCATCCAACTGGGCGCCGTTCGGCCAGAGATAGGTGTGGTCACTGGTTGTGGTACAACCGGTGAGGAGCAGTTCGGCCAGAGCCGTGCGTGTAGAGACGCGGATGGCTTCCGGAGTCAGGTGGGCCCAGATGGGGTAGAGGGTCTGCAACCAGCCGAAGAGGTTGGACTCCTGAGCCATACAGCGAGTCAGATTCTGGCTGAAGTGGTGGTGAGTATTGACCATGCCGGGCATGATCAGCATGCCGCGTGCATCAATGACGGTGTCAGCACCCGTCGGGAGCATGCTGCTCGGCCCAACCTGGGTAATCCAGCCATCAACGGCATAGATCCCACCGTCGACGATCTCGCTCCCAGCACTATCCATCGTGGCAAGGAGCGTGGCATGCTTGATAAGGAGTGTTGACATGGTATCCTGATTGCTAGTTGACGTTCAGCAGCGGGTTGGGCGGCCCTTCGCGCGTCGGATACCGCTTAGGCATGTTTCAAACCAGCTTGACACGCTTCCGGGAGGTGTGGAGGGCGAAGCCCTCCACAAAAACAACCAACCCAGCCCTGGTGCCGCCAGCGTGTCAAGCCGGCGCAGCCGAAACTGAAGCATGCCTTAGTCGCAGTTTGGAATACG
>CAIWUD010000039.1 GCA_903915775.1 uncultured Chloroflexota bacterium
CCGTTGCGCCCGGGGAGGCTGAGTAGCCCTACGGCTGGCTAACAGCAAGTTCGATGGCCCGTACGAGCTGTGTGTCGCCACTGTTGCGCAGCGCCTCGGGGGTTAAGCGCGCAGCCTCCGCTGGGAGCAGTGGTCGGCCCTTTGGGGGCAGTGCCACCTGCTCATCGGGTTCGATGCCCTGGCCACGGATCAGGCGCCCATCGGGGGTGAGCCACTGCTGGGTGCCGAGGAGCAGACGGCTGCCATCACTCAGTACGAAAGGGGTCAGCACCGTTCCCGTACCAACGGTGGTCTCACCGACGAGGATGGCGCGTCCTGCGGCCTGAAGTGCGCCAGCAACGATCTCGGACGAACTGGCTGAGCCTTCGTTGATGAGGAGGATCAGCGGGGTGGTGAGGGCCACACCGCCAGAGCGCGAGGGCTTCTCCTGACGGAGTCCGCTCCGGCCCTCCTCGATCAGGACGGTAGTACCGCTGGGGAGAAACTGGCTCGCCACCTCAATCGCCTCATCCAGGAGTCCTCCTGGATTATCGCGAAGGTCGAGGATTACCGCACGTGCCCCCTGGCTCTGGGCGCGGGTGAGGGCCTCACGCAGTTCGCGACCTGCCTCCTGATTGAAGGCGAAGAGACGTACGAGGGCGAGCTGATCGGGTAACATCTGCCAACTGACGCTGGGTAGTTGCAGGGCTGCACGGGTTATCGTGACTTCGACTGGGAGGTCGCTGTTGGGGTGGAGGATGCGCAGGGTTACCGTCGTTCCGCGCGGACCACGAATCCGGCCCTGGAGCTGCTCGGCGCTCCAGCCACCTGTCGACTCGCCATCCACGGCGAGGATCAGGTCGCCAGGACGCAGACCAGCCGCTTCAGCCGGTGAGCCTTCGATGGGATTGATGATGAGCGCCTGGCCATCACGTACATCGATGAAGGCTCCAATACCATCGAAGTGCTCCCCCTGGAGCATGGCCTCCCAACGTTCCGCCTCCAGGGTGGTCAGGAAGCGGGTATGGCCCTGATCACCTAGGGAGTCGATCATGCCATTGATCGCGCCAGCCGTCATGACCTCGGGATCGGCAGCCTCGGCATCGACGTAGCGTTGGCGTGCCAGGGACCATGCTTCCCAGAAGATCGTAAACTCTTCACAGACCGCTGGCTGCTCAGGGCACCTAGCGGGGGAACGACTGAGCATCACCCCAACCAGAAAGCCCCCGCCCCCGCCCCCAATTAAGGCGAAGAGCATGAGGAGCATGGTCAACCAGAGTGGTAGGTAGGTGCGCCGGGGATTTGGTTCTGGGTGGATCATGGCTGTCCGATACTTCTCTGAGCGGTGCGGGGGGGGCACCGCCCGTAACATGGGTGGTGTGGAGGGCACGGCCCTCCACCAAAAACGCTCACCGACCCTTGGTACCGTCAGACGGTCAGGCTGGCACAGCCGAGATCGCGCCTACCCCTAGCTCTTGAGCTGAGCGACCGTTGAGGCATCGAGGCGTTGCACGAGGGCGACCAGGAGTTGCGCGGCCTGATCAAAGTCGCGGCGGTGCATGATCGCGGTGTGAGTGTGGATATAGCGCACGGGTACGCCGATGACCACTGAGGGCACGCCTGCCCCAAAGATGTGGATGCGGCCACCATCAGTCCCACCACCGGCCATTGCATCGACCTGGAGGGGGATCTGGGCCGCCGCGGCCACCTCAAAGACGAGGTCGCGGAGGCCAGTATGGGCGATCATCGACCCATCGTAGAGCAGGATGTTTGGGCCGCCGCCAAGTTTGCCTGCAGCCTCATCAGGGCTTATCCCGGGCGTATCACCGGCGATGCCCGTATCGAGGGCAATGCCGATATCGGGCTGAATGACGTTGGTCGTCGTCGTTGCCCCGCGCAACCCCACCTCTTCCTGGACCGTACCGACGGCGTAGACACTGTTTGGATGGGGCTGGTTCTGGAGGAGCCGGAGGGTCTCGATAGCAAGCGCACAGCCAAAACGGTTATCCCATGCCTTGGCCATAAGGAGGTCGGGGTTGCGCATCTGGGCAAAGGGGCCGACGGGCACCACGGGATCGCCTGGGCGCACGCCCCAACTCTCGGCCTCAGCGCGTGAGGCCGCACCGATATCGATGAACATGGCCTTCTTCTCAACCACCTTCTTGCGCTCCTCGGGGCTGAGAATATGGGGTGGCTTCGAGCCAATGACTCCCACAAGCGGCCCCTGACGGGTATAGATCTCCACGCGCTGGGCGAGCATCACCTGCTCCCACCAGCCGCCGAGCGTCTGGAACTTCAGGTAGCCATCATCAGTGATGCGGGTAACCAGAAAGCCGATCTCGTCGAGGTGACCGGCAAGCATAATGCGTGGTCCACCCTCTAGACCTGCTTTGCGACCGATGATACTGCCCAGATTATCGGTTAGCACCTCACCGAGGGGTTCGAGGTAGCGCCGCATCACCTGGCGCACTGCCCCTTCCTGCCCCGGTACACCGGGTGCTTCGGCCAGATCCTTGAGCATCTGCAGGGTCTCGTCCATGGCCAACTCCTTTGTAGATGAGCGATGTATGCGGGTTTGGCGTCTGCGTACCCACTGTTCGGCCGCAGCACGGTTGGTGATCTGGCCATCGAGGGCCGCCGCTCGTAACTCTTCCCGCAGCCGTCCGAGCAACGGACCAGGTGGGATACCTAGCTGGATCAGATCGTGACCATCGAGTGGTGGTCGCGTTGGGCGCACCTGGCGCAGGTAGTGGTCAATGAAGCGCGCAACCTCCGGCTGCGCATAGCGTACCACACTGCAGGCCGCCACGCTGAAGGGGCTCAGGGTCTGGTCGAGGGCGCTCGTGCTGAGGAGCGCCAGGGTTGGTACGAGGGAACGCAGCGCCGGGAGTTGACGTAAAAGCGCGGTGAACGATCCTGGTAGAGGATAGTGTTCGATGAACCGTTCGAGATCTGCAGCTGCGAGGTCGTAGAGGAGTAGGCCGGCCCAGAGCAGTTCGGGAGTAGTTGGGAGGTTCGTCGCACGCATCAAGCGCGTACCACGGGCCTCGAGAGCGCTACTCCAGGTCAGCCCGGGGAGGAGTTGGCCCGTGACCCCCCAGGCATCGGCGAGACGCAGCACAACATCAGGGCGCGGCTCGCGTAGGGCTAGGCAGATTTCGGCAAGGAGGCGTTCAGGTGCGGGCAAGTGCAGGTAGCCGTGTGCTAGGGCGTCGGCAAGTTGCGCCTGCGTATCGGGGGTCAAGGTGAGATTGAGCCGAGCGGCCAGGCGCAGACCGCGCAGGATGCGGGTGGGATCGTCGCGCAGGCTTGCAGGGTGGAGCAGACGGAGCTGAGCAGCGGCAAGGTCGGCCTGCCCGTTGTATGGATCGAGGATCGGCCCGGCGTGGAGCGTACCAGCAACGAGAGTCAGTTCAGCGGCCATGGCGTTGACACTGAAGTCACGGCGGGCGAGATCCGCACCGATGGTAGCCGGCGAAACCGTGGGGAGGGCCGCGGGGTGGGTGTAGTACTCCACGCGGGCGTGGGCTAGGTCGATCAGGAGTGGTGACTGTTCAGTGTGGCCAGGCAGTTCGATGGTTGCGGTACCAAAGGGGGCGTAGGTGGCGATGATCCGCCCACCCAGCGTGGTCGCGATCAGCTGGGCCAGGGTGGGGAGATCACCCTCAACGGCGAGGTCGAGATCGCTGCCTAACGGCGTGAGGCTGAGCAGATCCCGAACCACCCCACCAACGAGCCAGAGGCGTATCCCGAGGTGCGTAGCCTGGGCAACAACGGATGTCAGGCGGGTACGCCAGCTGGGGGGAAGATGGTCGAGGAGATTGTAGGCAATGGGGTTGGGCATAGTTCAGATGGTACGGGCCATGGGAACAGTTCAGGACCACTCCTGGCGCAGGATTCCGTAGATCTTGATATCCTCGACGTGAGCCCCCTTGCGTAGATGCTGCCGCATCGAACCTTCGTAGGTCATGCCGATCTTCTGCATCACCCGGCCCGAGGCGGGGTTGCGGGCGAAGTGGTAGGCGTAGATACGCTGGAGGTTGAGGGCCGTAAAGCCATAGGCAACCACCGCAGCGGCGGCCTCGGTCATGTAGCCACGCCCCCAGAAGGGGTGTCCCATCCAGTAGCCGAGCTCGGCGTGCTGGTGCGCCTGAGAGGGGGAGAGGCTGATTGCACCGCAGAGTCGATCGGAAGCTCGATCGGCAACTGCCCAGGTCAGCTCGGTGCCGTTTTGCGCCGCCTCGGGTCGTCCGCTGATCCAGCGCTCAGCCAGGCCATCGGGGTACGGATGGGGGATGTGGAGCGTGGTATCGGCAATCTCGGCAGCACCGGCGAGGAGCTGCACATCGGCTGCATCGGTGAGCAGCAGGGGACGCAGGCGTAGGCGCACGCTCTCAAGCGTTGGGACATAATTCATAGCAGACTCCACGGGTTATTTTGGCATGCGCTCCGTGCTACCACCCGCAGCCCGGGCTGGGTAGCAGTAGCACGTATAACATATAGGGGCGCTATGCGCAATAGGGGTGTTATACGTACCTGTTCACGTTTGGGGTAAGGCATGCTCCATAGCAGCTTGACGAGCGTGCGGGAGG
>CAIWUD010000040.1 GCA_903915775.1 uncultured Chloroflexota bacterium
GAGGCAGCCGGACTCGAGCTGGGAGTGTTGCGCGCCCGTCATGGCCTCCTCCTAGTTGGCTTGCTCCGTGGCTTAAGCAGTGCGGCCCTGCCGGCCTGGGAGGAACTGGCCAGTGCCTACGACCAGCGCTCCATGCCCCTCCAGGCTGCCCGGGTACGCATCGGCCAGATCCGCTGCCTCAATATCCTGTGGCGCTCTACGGAAGCCCTTAGCCTGGTCACTGCCGTTCAACCTACCATCAATGAACTTGGTAATGACCATGATCGCGCCCTCCTCAGCCGCATGGTCGGCATGGCCCTGATGCAGGAGCATAACCAGATGGCCGAGGCGGCTCATCTCCTTGCCACGGCTGAAGTAGCCTTCCGCCGCCTGCGCATCCCCGGTGAACTCGCCCGCACCTGGTTCGAGCAGGGACGTCATGCTCTTTTATGTCAACAATTTGAAACTGCCTGGGAACTGCACGAGCGGGCCCTTCGCGCCTTTCAACGCCTCGACATGCCCGTACGTGTCGCTTACTGTAAACAGAACCTTGGACACATCGCGAGCAGCATCGGCAAGCTCGATCAGGCGATCACCTACACCCTCTCTGCCCGTGATACCTTTATCGCCATAGGCCAGACGATCAATATCACCTATTGTACCTACAACCTGGGCTTGATCGCCTTCTGGAGCGGACTCTTTGAGCTTGCCCTGGCTGCATGGCGTCAGACCGAGGAGCACTATGTTCCGAAGATCTTCAATAAGCGTAATCAGGTGGAGGCGCTCATCCGCCTTGGGCATATTGATGCTGCGGAAGCGGAGCTCCGTACCCTCATCCCAGCATTCGAACAGCTCAATAACCAGCATGAACTGGCCGAGGTGTACCAGAATCTGGGTGATGTGCTCGTCGCCCGCGGAGCATTTGCCGATGCTCGCATAGCTCTCCAACGGGCTGAGCAGATTAGTTCTGACCAACGGCTCTACCATACCGTCGGCCGTGCTCGCATGGCCCAGGGTTGGATTGTCCTTGCAACCGGAGAGGTAGAAGCCGCTCGTCACCTCTTTGCCCAAGCTGCACACGATCTCTCCGATAACCTGATCTCCCACTGGTCTGCCACCTACGGCCTGGCACGCTGCGCCGAAGCCCTGGGTAGTCTGACTGAGGCCCTACACTACTATCGCCAGGCCTGTGACGGCATCACCACACGGCGTACCTATGTCGCCGAGATCCACGCTTCAAGCGGCCTCTCGCGCGAAGCCCTACAGCTCGTCACTGATGCAATCAGCTTCGCTGCCGCCCAGGGTGATAGCCTGCTCCTCCTCCAGCTTGCTGAACAGCAGCGGGCCCTGGGCCTACAACAGCAGCTGCGCCGTGAGCCATTTAGCTTCCCTGCAAAGCTGCGGTCAGTGTATGAAACTCGTCGCGCCACCCTACGCCAGGCAGCAGAAGAGGGCGCAGGTCCAGAGCTTGATGCAGCCATGACCGCCTATCTGGATATCCTCTTCCTCGGACGGCACGCGAACCTGAGTAGTGCGGAAGCGTATCAGCAGCCTGACTTAGACCTCCTACGCCTCACGCTGACAACATACTACGGTGATGCCTGGACCGTCGTGATCTATCTACCAAATGGCGAGCAGTTCATCACTCTGACCATCACCCCAGATGAGATGCATACGCATACCCTGCGTATCGACAAGCAGTTCGAGCGCATGCTGGAGCGAGCTACACTCCCACGCTACCGTGCCTATACCTACCAGGATCTACCCTTCCAGAGTGGGCAGCGGCAGAACCCCTGGGCAGATCTGGCAACCCTCGGTGCATACCTCATTCCACCTGAAGCCGCTGCCCGCCTCGCACCTGAACATCGACTGCTCATCGCTCCCGGTGGTTCCCTCCATAGCCTGCCCTGGGCGGCCCTCCGTCTGCATGAACAGTGGCTCGCTGAACAGGCCGTCATCCAGATTATTCCAGGGCTACAGATTTGGGCCGATCTGGTGCAGCGCCCCCCAGGTGGCAGCAGTGCCCTGCTCATTGGTATTAGCCAGTTCGCGGGGCGGGCCGCCGATCTTCCTAGTGCCCTGCCCTCGCTCGATCTGGTCGAACGCTACTGGCCCGGTCATACCCAGCGACTGGAGGATGGTGCAGTAACTCGAACCGCGCTCCTTGAGGCGATGGCTACAGGTCAGTTGAGCTCATTCGGGTTGATCCACCTGGCTACCCACGGACAACTTACCTCCGGCCTTGGGCTCCTGGCCCACCTCAAACTCGCCGACGATGATCTACTCGCTGATGAAGTGGCCCAACTTGGACTCGCCGGGGCACTCGTGGTGCTCGTCGCATGTGAAGGCGCACTGGGCGAAACCCTCCCCGGAGAAGAGCTACTCAGCCTGAATCGTGCCCTCCTTGCGGCAGGTGCCCGCGATGTAGTAGCAAGCCTCTGGGAGCTCTACGATCTGACGATTTTGCCGATCCTTGAACCCTTCTACATGGAGCTCGCCGCTGGCCGTGATGCACCACGGGCCCTGGTGGAAGCGCAACGTCGATGTATCAAGGCTGGGCAACACGCCGCAAATGTACCACTGGCGCTGCCGTTTGTCTGGGCGAGCCTCTGTGCTATCGGCGCAGGAACAGCGGCCATGGTTCCAGCGGGTGGTACCACGCCCGCTGAACCAGAAGATCCGCTGTGAGCCTACTACCCGCCACCACCGTTGCCGCCATTTGGACTAGCAACGTATAATGGTGCCGTCTGTGGAGCCGTCTGCTGACCTTGCACACCGCCAAGGGCCAGCGTCAGAACCAGCAGCAGCCCAGAGACCAGACGCCGCAGACTCCGCTCCATGCCCAACCACCCCCTCTCGTGTGGGTTGGCCGCAATAAGCGACCTCACACGAGAAGAGCGAGCCGGGCGAAAAACGTATCAGGTTGAGGACTGGTTTAGACCGTTGGTTACCGCTACCCGCTGCAGGGCAATCACACCTCCCCCAGGCGGGTCAAGCTTGTTGAGCAAGGAGACTTCGCCATGCCCGAGAAGAGCTCGTGGGAACGCTTCTTTGACGCCCACGCGGCGATCTATGACCGCAACGAATTTACCAGTAACACCCAGTACGAGGTCGATTTCCTGATCAACGAGCTCGGTCTTGCAGCAGGTGCCACTATCCTCGATGTTGGTTGTGGCACGGGTCGCCATACGATCGCCCTGGCAGAGCGTGGCTACCGCATGACAGGTCTCGATCTCTCGGCAGCGATGCTGGCCAAGGCCGCGGAGAAGGCGCAGGCTGCGCAGCTTGAGGTGACGTTGGTGCAGGCGGATGCAACCAACTTCAGCTTCACCGAACGCTTTGATGCGGCCATCTGCCTGTGCGAGGGCGCTTTTGGTCTGCTGAGCCAGGGCGATGATCCGATTGAGCAGCCTCTGGCCATCCTCAACAACATCTCGCGCAGCCTACGCCCACAGGCCATGGCGATCTTCACCGTCCTGAACGGAGCGGCAATGCTCCGCCGCTACCAACAGGCCGATGTGATAGCTGGTCACTTCGATCCCATCACCATGACCGAGCAGGCCATACCGCTGGAGGGTCAGCCAGTCGTCGCGGCGCGTGAACGTGCCTTCGTTGCCACCGAACTGCGCCTCCTCTTTCGCCTGGCCGGGCTTGAGGTACGCCATATCTGGGGTGGCACCGCCGGTAACTGGGGTCATCGCCCACTCGATCTGGACGAGATTGAGATCATGCTGGTGGCGCAGAAGGTTGCTGAACCATTATCCTGGAGGTAGTGAGGGCGGATGCTCCGTCTTCAAGCCACCAATCCGATCCAGCGCCGCACGGGTATGCACGAGGGGTGCAGGATCGGATTGGAGGCGTGCCAGATCCGCCGCACTATCGACGTCGTAGCTCGATGGCAGGAGCGCCACGCGCAGACCCAGTCTGGTTGCTACTGCCAGCGTGTCGTGCAACACTCGCGGCGTACTCATCACTACCTCGGTGAAGAGGGCGGGTATAGGTCGACCGATTGCAGCCAGGTAGTAGCCCCCATCCTCACTAGGGCCGAGGACGAGATCATGGTCGGCGAGCAGGTGAAAAGCCTGACCCAGTGCATCCACCGTCACTGCCGGACTATCGCTGCTCATCACCGCCACGGCGCGGGCGCCATAGGCAAAGGCGGACGCAGTCGTGTGGGCCAAGCGCACACCGAGATCACCCTCCCCCTGATCGATCAGCAGCGCATCGGGGGCCAGGGTACGAAAATAGTCCTCACTCCCTGCCGGGCTCACCGCAATCGCCGGGGCTACCCCCGCCACACCATGAACCAGTTCAAGGGTATCCCGCAGCATGCCCTCATAGAGGTGCGCTGCCTCCTCCAGGGTCAGCGGCGGGCAGAGCCGCGTCTTGGCCCGTCCTGGCTCGGGGCGGCGCGCCATGATAATCAGCAGTGCCGGCTCATCCATGCCTATCGGCTCCGTTGAACCCCATTGCGCCCACAGAATAGCGCAACGGGACATTGTGAGCAGCGCGGTGACGTCGGGTGGCAGATCTGCTGGCCAAGGGTGACCAGCAGACGGTTGATACGTAGCCAATAGTCCGCGGGGAGTTGGCCACGCAACACCATTTCCGTCGCATCGGGATCACGGGTTTGCACGTAACCCCAGCGATTACAGATACGGTGCACATGGATATCGACGCAGATGGCGGGTAGACCAAAACCCGCACTCAGTACCAGGTTGGCCGTCTTACGACCCACACCAGGTAGAGCCAGCAGTTGATCCAGATTGGCGGGAACCTCACCGGCATACGTTTCGAGCAGGATGCGGCAGATCTGAGTGATACTGCGCGCCTTTGCACGATAGAAGCCAACGGGGTAAATAAGCTCGGCGATACGCGCCTCGCCCAACGCCAGAAGCGTGGTTGGAGTATCAGCGACCGCAAAGAGCCGTGGAGCCACAACTGCGGTGAGCGTATCCTTCGTACGGAGACTCAGGATCGTCGCGATGAGCACGTGGAACGGCGTCGTCCCATCAGCCTCCATCTGATCAATTACTGGCTGGGTATAACGCGCCATCTCGCGCTCTAACAGCGCCATCACCCGGTCGATTGGAAAGTCTGAACTAGGGTTAGGTGGTGGTATCATCAGTGGCAATGTGGGACACTCTACGAGGTTCACGGCGGCGGTAGCGACGCATGCGGAGACGGCGTGACGGTGTCTGCTGCTCGAGTTTCTGCTCTAGCTGCTCGAGACGATTCAGCACCTGCTCGAGACGCTGGCTCTGGATGAGTGGTGAACTCTCCTCAACGAAGAGGGCGGCAACGTTCGCGGTAATCAAGCCAAACAGGGTAATCCCCGTGACCATGAGGAAGACCGCAACGCCACGCCCGAAACTCGTCGTTGGGTACATATCGCCATAACCCACCGTGGTAATCGTGGTTGCCGCCCACCAGAGGGCGTCACCAAAGGTCTCGATCGGCCCATCCGTATGACGCTCGACGGCAAAGACGAGGGCCGCGGCAATGATAACCGTGGTAATACTCGTCAGGCCCACCAGACTGAGCGTATGCTGGTGCATGATCGTGCGAATACTGCGCAGGGCACGCGCCGTGACGAGCACAATCCGCAGCAGACGCAGAAAGCGTAAGAAGGGCAACGCGACGATCACCACATCGATCCAGTGCGCACGCAAGAACTGTTTACGATCTGGGGCGAGGTAGAGCTTGAGCAGGAGTTCAGCGGTAAAGGCGCCCCAGATCACCCAGAGCAAGCTATCGATCATGCTCTGAGTATCAAGCGAAAGGGTAAATGCGTGCAGTAGGAGCTCGCAGACGAGAAAGAGGAGTGAGAGGAGGAGCATCGGGGCTTCAAGTACCCGCTCTGCAGCCTCAAAAAGAATGGTGCGGCGCGTGCGATCCATGGCTGTCACCGTGGTATGGATGAAAAGCTACTGGGAAACGTGGTGCTCCTTTTAACTATACGCATGTCTGAGCATAATTACAAACATAACTTGGAGAGTAACTATTCACACTTCAGTTGGGTTTGATTTTTTGTGGAGGGCTGCGCCCTCCACACCTCCCGCAGGCGGAACGGCGGATACCTACCTTAGAGAGTTGAGACTACCATGGTTGATCTTGCCCCACACAACCCCTACGGGCTACGGATCGCTACCCCACTGATTGCGGCAGCGGGGAGCCTAGGCTACGGCCTGGAGGTTGCACGGCGACTCGATCTGACGAGCCCTGGGGCAACCCACGGCCTTGGTGCCATCATCACCCGCACGACGACCATCCACC
>CAIWUD010000041.1 GCA_903915775.1 uncultured Chloroflexota bacterium
CGGCTGGCGCTGATGCGAGCCAGGAAGGGTACCTGCTCGATCGCCAGCGTGAGGCGCTGAGTCGCGGCTTCACTCCAGGGCATGCTGGTGGCCGAAGACGTGGTTGGGGTTGGCGCTCCAGCAGGTTGGGCCGTTGAACGTACCTGCTCGACAGGCAGAAAGTTGAAGACCATTTCGTAGAAGTGGTTGACCAGTTCCTGCATGATGTGGGCGGCACCGGCGAAGCCCATAAAGGGCGTACCGGTCGTGCGGCGCACTACTGGGCCGGGGAAGGTGGCGGGAATAAAGTGACTAGCACGTGCGCTAGCTTCGGACAGGTAGATCTTTTCGTTGATACTGCCGAAGACGAAGGCGGGAGCCTTGGCGTGGAGACGCTTACGAATCTCGATATTGTCCGGTTCATCCTCACGCCGTGGGCGTCCCGAGCTCCAGACAATCTTCATGCCGAGTTCGTCGCCAAGGAGTTGACGTAATCCCTCAACATAGCTCCGTCCGGCAACGACCGCGCAGTCCACGGTCGCAAACCAGTCGCTCTGGGGGCCACGCCAGAGATCCCAGACTGGCTGCAGGGTGGTGCGCTTCTCCTGAGCAATGAACGCCTCCACCTCTTCACGAGGGATCTCCAGGAGCTTGCCAAGTTCGCGCAGAAAGTTGGTCGTGCCGAAGACACCAAAGGGGGCCATGAGCTGTGGGCGCCCGATAGCTTGAGCTAGTGGTAGACCAAACTCGCGGTACATCACCACGGAGACGGCCGCTTCGGCCAGACGTGGGGTTGTAGCAATACTCCCTGCGTAGGGGTAGACTAGGTTGATCTCACCACCAATGCCGGTGATGAGGCGGCGCAGTTCGTGGAGATCGGCGGGGGCGTTGAAGCAGCCGAGTGACGGACCGATGATATTCACGAGCCGCGGTGTGCGTGGGGGAGCAGCGGGGTCGACGTAAGGTTTCCCATACGCTTCCCAGGCAAAGAGGAGGGCACGATCACGCCCGATCCACTCATCCTGTTCGAGCGATTGGCTCCAGAAGAAGCGCGCCTCGGGATCGAGTTGAGCGACGAGGCGTCCATGATCCGCGCTGATCATTTCGCTCTCGGCGGTGGAGAGGACGATCAGGCGTTTCCCCTCAAGTGAGCCCATCATGCGGAGGTCGGCGATAGTCCGTTTGAGGGCCTGGGCCGTACCGTTGATCACATCCTCTTCGCGGATCGCCGTTGGTGTGAGGTTGGCCATGTGGGGCAGCGCATCAGTGTAGTCGGTAACGGCCATGCCCAACAGGTTGTAGCAGCCGATCGGTGCATCGCAGACAATATGGGCGTCGGGGAAGCAGCCAAAGACCCAGGATGCGCCCCAGTACGAACTGGTGTCAGAGATATCGCGGATGAGCTGGATAGACATAGTGAGAGCTCCTGCGCGGGTGCAAGCGAAACAGCGGGGACTGACCGTTCACAGGCTTATGGCTGTGCAGCTGGTGGCTGATGAGCCTCGTCGAAGAATTCAACCATCCGCTCGTAGAGTGGCTTACGCTCAATGAGGTCGCGGACGAAGTTGATCGAGGCGATCATGCCACCGGCAAGGAAGAGGGGGCGTACACTGAGCATATTGGTGTAGTAGACGGAGGGGATAGCGAGCTCTTTGGCGTGGGCCGCAAGGGTGGTCGTGCCGATCACCAGATCGAAGCGCCAGTGGTCCATCGCCGCCTTATCATCCTCGATCGCCTTGCGATAGATCACCGCCTCGGTACCATGGCTCTTGAGCCAGGCTTCGTCAGCGGCGGTCAACATGCTTGGCCCGATGCTTGTGCTGACATAGGGGACGTAGGCGCCTCCCTCAATGAGGAGGCGGGCGTAGAGCATCTCGTTCCCCTCATAGCCCGAGACGAGGATCGTTCGACCTTTGAGGGGTTGGCTAGCCAGGAATCCACGAGCGGTCGCCTCTTCTTCCTGGGCAACCTGCTCCACCCGATCTTCATCGAGATCCAGGGCTGCGCCGATCGCCCGGAGCCAGGCAGCACTCCCATCAGCACCGATCGGAGCACCAGAGA
>CAIWUD010000042.1 GCA_903915775.1 uncultured Chloroflexota bacterium
GGCGAGTTGCAGGCTGAAGGTTGGCGGTTCGAGTTGGGCGAGGGCGCTGGTAAGCTCCGTTGCCAACGGTGCAGCCGATTCACCGAGAAACTGAAGGGTTAGGTGCATGCTGTCGGCCTCGCTCCAGCGCACGGGGTGTGCGGTCCTGCGGAGGCGCTCCTGGACCGCGACCATCTCGGCGCGCACTGGTGCGGGCAGTTCAAGAGCGATGAAAAGGCGCATAAGATCGCTAGGGAGGGTGTTACGCTCCCACCTCCCGTCAAATGGCCAAGTTGGTTTGAACCATCCTGCTATGTCCGATCAGAAACCATTTGCGCTGGTAACTGGCTATCACAGGCTGCGTCAGGGCCTGGGTATAGGCGTTGGTAGGAGCCATCGGGAGCGAGGAGACGTGCACGCACGTTGTCGGCCAGGTAGGTGGCAAGGAGCGTTTCGCGCACGAAGCGGGCCAGTTGGGGATCCATGACGGGGAAGAGCACCTCCACGCGTCGGTCGAGGTTCCGCTCCATGAGGTCGGCACTTCCCAGATAGATCTCGGCCTGACCACCATGGTGAAAGTAGTAGATGCGGTGGTGTTCGAGGAATGGGCCAATGATGCTCCGTACCTGGATATGCTCACTGAGGCCGGGTAGGCCGGGGCGGAGTGCGCACATCCCACGCACAATCAGGTCGACACGCACACCAGCCTGAGATGCCCTGTAGAGTGCATCGATCATCTCACGATCAACCAGTGCATTGACTTTAACGATCAGATAACCATCACCAGCCTGCTGTTGGCGAACGATCTCACGCTCGATCATGGCGAGCAGGCGGTTACGCATGGTCACTGGGGCCACGAGCAGGCGGCGATAGTCATCCCGACGCCCGTAGGCGGTCAGGGTGTTGAAGAGCTCGATCAGATCGGCGGTCAGATCGTCTCGGCAGGTGAGCATGCTCAGGTCGGTGTAGATACGAGCCGTGGTAGCGTTGTAGTTTCCAGTACCCATGTGGGCGTAGCAGCGGATGCCCTCCTGCTCGCGACGTACCACAAGGGTCAATTTTGCATGAACTTTGACGCCGACCAGACCATAGACGACATGGACACCGGCACGCTCAAGGGCACGAGCCCAGATGATATTGTTCTCTTCGTCGAAGCGGGCTTTGAGCTCCACGACGGCCGTGACCTGTTTGCCCTGTTCACGAGCGTGCATGAGGGCGCGTACGATCGGCGAGTTGCTCCCGACACGGTAGAGGGTCTGTTTAATCGCGAGTACCTGGGGATCTTCAGCGGCAGCATTGATGAAGTCGATGACCGGTGAGAAGGAGTGGTAGGGGTGGTGCAGGAGGAGATCACCGGCGCGGATCTGGGCAAAAAGATCAACGCCACTCCGCATGGTAGTGGGCAGGAGTGGGATGTGGGGAGGATCTTTGAGATCAGGGCGATCGAGGCGGGTCAGCGCCATGAGGTCGGACAGACCGAGTGGACCACGTACCGTGTAGCAGTCGTGCGCTTCAACCTTCAGGTTGGTGATGAGGAGTGTCGCGATACGCTCAGGCATGGCGCTGTCGACAGCCAGGTGTACCACCTCGCCGAAGCGGCGCTGGCGTACCCCTTGTTCGATCGTCGCAAGGAGATCGTCAGCCTCATCCTCCTCGATCTCCATATCGGCGTTGCGGGTGACCCGAAAGGGGTGGCTTTCGACGACGGTAAAGCCGGGGAAGAGGGTCGCGAGATGTGCAGCGATCAGCTGTTCGATCCAGATAAAGCAGGCTTGGCGCCCGGGGTGAGTGTCGCCCGCAGACGCGCAGAGCTCTGTGGGGAGTGGGATGAGCCGTGGCAATACCTCAGGCACCTTCACGCGGGCAAAGAGCTCGCCCTTCTGCGGGTCGCGTAGCATGACGGCAAGGTTCAGGCTCAGGTTGGAGATGAAGGGAAAGGGGCGGCTGCTATCAAAAGCGAGGGGGGTGAGGACCGGGAAGACGTGGCGTAAGAAGTAGTCGTCAAGCCAGGCGCACTGCGGTGGGTTGAGTTCGTCGTAGTTGTAGAGGGCAATGCCATGCTCGCGCAGTTCAGGTAGCATCTGGTGCAGCAGCAGGTTGCGCTCCCCTTCAATGAGGGGAAGGAGGGCGTGGCACACGCTCATGAGCTGTTCGCTTGGCGTGAGCCCATCGGGGGACTGCTTCTGAACCCTGGCGCTGATCTGCTGCTTGATTCCACTGACCCGGATCATGAAGAATTCGTCGAGGTTGGCGGCCCAGATGGCGAGAAACTTCACCCGTTCGAGGAGCGGGTTGGCATGATCACACGCCTCCTCAAACACGCGTCGGTTGAACTCGATCCAGCTCAGTTCGCGGTTGAGGTAGGGCGACCTGAGGGTCGGCTGCGGATCAGGGTCATCGTCAGGCGATTCGTTGAGCACACGCATAGCACTACCTCGGATTGTGTGGTGGTATCTATACTATACTCCATTGGAGGGGAACTGTTAAGGGGCTTGGTGTTAAGGGTTTTAGGGCTTCGTGTTAAGGGTTTTAGGGTTTTAGGGTTTAGGATGAGATAAGTAGGAGCAAGAGGAGGGTTCGATGATGCTGAAGCTGCTCTTCTGGGTGTTGACAGTGCTGCAGATCGTGCTTCTCCTGGGCGCGTTGATCGTTGCTCCCTTCTCGCTGATGGCGTTTGACGCACCCGGTTCGACAGAGTCTCCACTGGTACGGCGCTGGTTCTTTGCACTGATTGCGCTACCCGTAGTGACCTTTCTCTCCCTGGTGGGTGGGATGGTCACCTACTTCGCCATGAAGCGAGACGGTCTGGCGTTGACGATCGCTACGCTCCCATTCATCTACTTGCTGTTGTTGGGGCTGTGGTTCTTCTTCGGGCAGGGTTCAACGTCGGCTACACCGGATTGACCGTCTGGTGGCACTGGGGCTGGGGTGGTTTTTTTGTTGCGCGGTAGTTGTGCTACACTTGGCCCCAGGGTACGCTATTTTGGTCTGTGGGTGTTGCTTACAACATCCGCTGAGGAGTGTAGCTGCGTGAGCGATCAGAAAATTATCTACACGATGTTGCGGGTCAGTAAGATTCACCCGCCGAACAGAGAGGTATTAAAGCAGATTAACCTCTCCTACTTTTACGGGGCGAAGATTGGCGTGATTGGGGCGAATGGTTCAGGGAAGAGTTCGCTGCTGCGCATTCTCGCTGGGGTCGATCGAGATTTTAACGGTGAGACGGTGTTGGCACCGGGCTACCGAGTGGGGATGCTCGAGCAGGAGCCTCTGTTGGAGGCTGGGAAGAGTGTGCGTGAGATTGTTGAGGAGGGGGTGGCTGAGACCGCGGCACTGTTGCGGCGCTTCGATGCGCTAAACGAGCAGTTTGCCGAGCCCGATGCCGACTATGATGCGCTGTTGGCCGAGCAGGCGGTGTTGCAGGAGCAGATCGATCATCTTGATGCGTGGGATCTCGACAGTAAGCTCGACCTCGCCATGGACGCCCTACGCTGTCCGCCTGCCGATACTCCCGTCGATCTGCTCTCAGGTGGCGAGCGGCGACGCGTGGCCCTCTGCCGACTGCTCTTGCAGCAGCCAGACATCCTCCTGCTCGACGAGCCGACGAACCATCTGGATGCCGAGTCGGTGGCATGGCTTGAGCGCCACCTTCAGGAGTATAAGGGTACCGTGATCGCGGTGACTCACGATCGCCACTTTCTCAACAATGTTGCTGGCTGGATCCTGGAGCTTGAGCGTGGCCATGGGATTCCCTGGCGCGGGAACTATGCGAGTTGGCTTGAGCAGAAGCGGCAGAAGTTGGCGAGTGACGAGAAGAGCGAGAGTCAGCGCCAGAAGGCGCTGCAGCGCGAGCTCGACTGGGTCAACATGGCGCCGAAGGGGCGCCACGCCAAGGCGAAGGCGCGGATCACTGCCTACGAGCGGTTGCTGAGCGAGAATCAGGAGCAGCAGGAGCGTGAACTGGAGATCTTCATTCCGCCCGGACCACGTCTGGGTGAGGTGGTGGTGAAAGCTGATGGGCTGAGTAAGGGCTTTGGTGATCGGCTCCTCTACGAGGATCTGAGCTTTGAACTACCCCCCGGGGGTATTGTGGGTGTGGTTGGGCCGAATGGTGCCGGTAAGACGACGCTCTTCCGCATGATAGTTGGTCAGGAGCAACCTGATCGTGGGCGGCTGTCGATCGGTTCAACGGTACGGATCGGCTACGTGGATCAGAGTCGTGATCTCCTCGATCCCCAGCAGACGGTCTGGCAGGTGATCAGTGAGGGGAACGAGCTGATCAACCTCGGTGGTCGGCAGATCCACTCGCGGGCCTACTGTGCGCGCTTCAACTTCGCCGGCGCCGATCAGCAGAAGTTGGTTGGGACGCTCTCGGGTGGCGAGCGCAACCGAGTGCACCTAGCGCGCATCCTGAAGTCGGGGGCGAACCTGCTGCTCCTCGACGAGCCAACGAACGATCTTGATGTGCATACGCTACGTGCCCTGGAGGAGGGGTTGGAGCGTTTCGCTGGCTGTGCGGTGATCATCTCCCACGACCGTTGGTTTCTCGATCGTGTTGCTACCCACATCCTTGCATTTGAGAATGACAGCCAGGTGGTCTGGTTCCCAGGGAGCTACGCGGAGTATGCGGCGGACTACCACCGGCGGAAGGGGAGTGCCGCCGATCAGCCCCACCGCGTCGTCTATAGGCGGTTGGTGCGCTAGGTAACGGCTCCCAGGGCGAAAGGCTGCTGGGCTTTAGAGGCTATTTCCGTAAGGCTATGGTTCAAACGGGCTTGACACTCTGACGGGAATGGTGTCCACTATGGCACAACTCGCGATCCTGCTCCTCGGTCCACCGCTGATTCTCCGTGATGGGGTAGCGATCGAACTGCCGCGGCGGCGCGCACGGGCCCTCGTCTTCTACCTAGCGATGCAGCCCGCTCCGGTGCTCCGTGAGCAGCTGCTCGGTCTGCTCTGGCCCGGGCACGAGCGAACTGCAGCGCAGCAGCAGCTGCGCTCGACGCTGCATGCGGTACGGCGTCTGCTTGGAGCGGGCCTGGTTGGCGATGATCGGCTCTGGATCGCTGAGCATGTGGAGTGTGACTACCGCACGCTGAGTAGCCTGACTCACGGTGCCAACCCTCCTCTCTCGGCGCTCACTGCGGCCCTTGGGCGCTACCGAGGTGAGCTCCTCGCTGGCTTTAGGTTGGCTGATGCCGAGCCCTTTGAGGACTGGTTAGGGGCTGAGCGTGAGCGGGTTCGGCTGTTGATGGTGCGCGGGTGGGCACGCCTAGCGCAGCTAGAGGCGACCCGCCACGCCTATGATCGGGCACTTGTTGCCCTCGATCACGCTCTGGAGCTCGACCCACTCCAGGAGGATCTCCAGCGGGAGTCGATACGCCTGCACTACATGGCTGGGGATCGGGTCGGTGCGATCAGGCGCTACGAACTGTTGCGCAGGCTTCTCGATGCAGAGTTGGGTGTACCGCCGATGCGAGAGACGCAGGCGCTCTACGATGCGGTGATTACTGATACGCTGCCTGTATCCGATCCGATGGCCCAGCGCCTTGCAGTCATCACTGCGGTAGAGGCGCCGATGAGTCGCGATACGCCCCCGATCTTACCGTTTACGGGTCGGGTGAGCGAACTCACCCAACTGGATCGCGCCCTGGCCGCAGGTAAACTTGCCCTGATCGAGGGTGAACCGGGGATTGGCAAGACGCGGTTGGCCGCTGAGTTGCTGGCACGGATCACTGCCCGTGGCGGACTGACGCTGGTTGGGGTGGCTCGTGAGCTTGAGCAGAGCCTGCCCTACCAGCCGGTGATCGGTGCGCTGCGGGGCCTAGTCGAGCGCCCCGACTGGGCACTCCTGCGGCAGGAGTTGGTCCTTGATCCCATCTGGCTGCGCGAAGTAGCGCGTCTGCTACCCGAACTGGTTGGTAGCGATGAGTCGGGGCTGCCGAGCGATCGTGTAGAGGAGACCCGCCTCTGGGAGGGGGTGACGCGGCTGTTATTGGCACTGACCAGGCGGGCTCCCCTAGCCCTACTGCTCGACGATGCCCATTGGGCCGACGCGAGCAGCCTAGGGCTCCTGGGCTACCTCCTCCGCCGTGCCGAGGGGCGTCCGCTCATGCTCATCGTTACGGCAAGGCCCTTTGAGGCACGTACGAGTCTCGGTACGCTGGCCATGGTCTTGACGCGAGAGGGACGACTGGAGCGGCTACGGGTGCGGCGGCTTGAGCCCACCGATAGTGAAGCACTCGCACGGAGTCTCTGCCCGGATGGATTTGAGCCATTGGCAGCGTGGCTCCAGCGCCATGCCGAGGGTAACCCCTACATTCTCACCGAACTGATCAGCTACGCACGGGAGCATGGGTTGATCGATGCGCATGGGCGGCTACAGCCCGGAATGAGCAGTGGGCCCGTGGTACCGCACACGGTCTACAGCCTCATCGAGTCGCGTCTAGCCCGCCTCTCGGAGCGTGCACGGCGGGTCTTGGATGCGGCGGTAGCTGTCGGGCGGCTGTTCGAGTTCGAAGTTGTCGCACGGGCGGCGGCACTCTCAGAGGCGGCTGCCCTTGATGCGCTCGACGAGTTGCGTAGTGCTCGGCTGATTGAGAGCCAGCCTGACGGGCGTTACAGCTTCGATCACAGCCTGACGATGGAGGTGGCCTACCGCGAGGTGGGTGAGCCGCGCCACCGTGCACTGCACCGCCGCGTTGCCGAAGCACTTGAGGCGTTGTACCGCGATCGGCTCGATCTGGTGGCTGGGCTGATCGCGTCGCACTGGAGTGAGGGCGGTTTGCCGGAGCGTGCGGCGCTCTACGCGCTGCGGGCGGGGCGCCGGGCGGCGGCAATAGCGGCCTGGACGGAGGCGATTAGCTTCTACGAGCAGGCCCTGGTTGGGGTGACTGGGCGCCAGCAGCGCTTCGAGCTGTTGCTCACCCTCGGCGATGCGCTCCTCCAGCATGGTGATGCCGTACGGGCGACAGAGCGTGTACGGGAGGCGCTGGTTCTGGCCCGTGATGCGGAGGAGATGGCACGGGCCCGTCTGATGCTAGCCGGGATGCTGATACCACAGTCACGTTTTGCCGAGGTGATTGCGCTCGTGTCGCCACTTGTGGTGGCACCCTCACCTTCGATACGGGCGCGTGCCCTCTTTCGCTGGGGTACGGCTCTATCACTTGAAGGGGCGGATCTGGGTGAGGCGCTGCTCCGTCTCCGTGAGGCTGAACAGCTGATTAGTACACTACCCGACCCCGATCCCGTTGCTCTGGCGCAGGTGCGCTTTCAGTTGGGCAGCGTTGCCGCACAGCAGGGTGATCTTCTCGCCGCTGTGGCTGCTTACGATGAGGCGATGCGTGTGGCTGATGCCGCCGAAGCACAACCAGATACGGAGGGTGCCCTGATCTGGCGCGTGCTGGTGCGAAACAACCTGGCCTACCATCTACACCTGCTCGGCGACCTGGAGGCCGCTGCCCACTACGCAGCCGGAGGCCTTGCACTGGCTGAGCAGCGAGGAGCGATTGGTCTCCTTCCTTACCTCCACTCGACGACTGGCGAGATCGCCCTGGCCCGAGGTGAGGTTACCGCCGCCGAGGCTGCCTTTAGCAGCGGGTTGGCCCTAGCCGAACAGCTCGCGATCCCCGAGCGTATCGCTGGGCTGACGGCGAATCTGGGGTTGATTGCGCTCCGACGCGGCCAGACGAGCTTGGCCATCCACCGGCTCTCGGCAGCCCTGGCCCGCGCCGATGCGCTGGGTACACGTCACCTCGCAGCCCAGGTGCGGGTCTGGCTGGCGCCGCTACTGCCACCAACCGAGGCACGGGCGACACTCGCCGAGGCGCGGGCTGTGGCCGAACATGGAGGACGACGGCGCCTACTTGCCGAGATTGTTCGGGTCGAGGGGGTCGTCGCTGGGTTGTAATCGTAGGCAAGTTAGTCTGCAAAAGAGCCGCTCCTCCATACGCCTCCAGGAGTGTTTTAGTATGTACCGACGTCGTGTCCTGCTCGTGGCTGGCATGCTGCTAAGCTTAACGCTCTCCATCGGACTGTATGTGGGAGGAGGAACTTCGCAGGCAGCACCCCAACCGCCACCCAGCCGTGCTGCTAATTTCAACGCCCAACTGAGCGATCTGTTAACCGAAGTTGGCACGACGGGTAGCACGCGCGTGATCGTTGGCCTAGCCGTCGCCACTCAACCTGAGGATAACCTTGCTGGACCTGCGGCTGTCACGGCTCAGCGTCGTGCGATTACGCAGGCCCAGAACGCAGTACGCAGTCGTCTGGTTGGGCTCTCTGCAACGATTGGACGTACCTACACGATCATCCCTGCCCTTGCGCTGAGCGTTGACGCAGCGGCACTGCGGGCTCTTGCCGCTGCACCTGAGGTCGTTAGCATCGAGCGCGACGAACCAGTGCCTCCGTTGCTGGATCAGAGCAACGCGATCATTGGCTCCCCTACGGCCTGGTCGTCTGGCTACACTGGTGCTGGCCAGACCGTTGCGGTGCTTGATACCGGTGTCGATAAGAACCACTCCTTCCTGGCCGGCCAAGTGGTTGCCGAGGCCTGCTTTTCGAGCACCAATAGTGCTGATGGCGCGAGTAGCCTCTGTCCGGGGGGCGTGGCGAGCTCGACGGTGGCCGATTCGGGCGAGGATTGCAGCATCACGGGCTGTAACCACGGTACCCATGTGGCGGGAATAGTTGCTGGAAAGGCGACGCCACTCAATATCAACGGCAGAGATGTCACGATCTCGGGAGTTGCGCCTGGGGCAACGCTGATCGCGGTGCAGGTCTTTTCGCGCTTTGATACCGCGGCATACTGTGGTAGCAGCGCACCGTGCGTCCTATCCTATACAAGCGACCAGATCGCTGCACTGGAGTACATCTACAGCTTGCGCAACAGCTACGCAATTGCCGCGGTCAACATGAGCCTGGGCGGTGGCGGCTACACGGCGCCTTGTGATAGTAGTTCTAGAAAAGCGATCATCGATCAACTGCGCGGTGCAAACATCGCTACCGTGATCTCCTCGGGGAACAATGGCTACACCAATGGGATATCGGCACCTGCGTGCATCTCGAGCGCGGTAAGTGTTGGTGCGACTACAACGCAGTATTCGGGTCTTCCTGTCGATCAGGTGGCGAGTTTTTCGAATAGCGCATCCTTTCTGAGCCTCCTGGCACCTGGACATGTTATCGTCTCGTCGGTGCCAGGGGGATATGCAGGCTTAAGTGGTACCTCAATGGCGGCGCCACACGTTGCCGGAGCATGGGCTGTGCTGAAGCAGGCGGTACCGAGCGCAAGTGTTGATACGATCCTGAACACCCTACAGCAGACTGGAAGCGCGATCGTTGACAGTCGTAATGGTATCAGTAAGCCACGTATCCAGATCGACCAGGCTTTAGCGCAAATCGCACCCTTGCCCACGGCGACGAATACGCCCACAGCGACGCGAACAGCGACACCCTTGCCCACGGCGACGAGCACACCCACAGCGACGCGAACAGCGACGCCCTTGCCCACGGCGACGAATACGCCCACAGCGACGAGCACACCCACGGCGACGCGAACAGCGACGTCCACGCCCACGGCGACGAGCACACCCACGGCGACGCGAACAGCGACACCCTTGCCCACAGCGACGCGAACAGCGACGCCCACGCCCACGGCGACGCGAACAGCGACGCCCACGCCCACGGCGACGAGCACACCCACGGCGACGCGAACAGCGACACCCTTGCCCACAGCGACGCGAACAGCGACGCCCACGCCCACGGCGACGAGCACACCCACAGCGACGCGAACAGCGACGCCCACGCCCACGGCGACGAGCACACCCACAGCGACGGCGACGGCTGGTCTCTCGGCGACGCGGACGGCGACGGCTGCTCCTTCGCCCACCACCGGCCCCACCCAGACCCAGCTGCCCACCCCGACGAGCGGGCCAACAACCGCGCCACTGCTCTACATCAACTACCCCGATGGCGCCCCGGGTAGCAGCTTCCTGGTCATCGGCTACCACTTCCCGGCAGGGGCAACAGTGCAACTCAGCATCAACGGGGCCGCGGTGAGCTCGTTGTTCACCGTGGAGCAGGATGGTAGCTTCCGTACACTGATCACCACGAACAGCAGTGCCGTCGAGGGCTACTACGTCATCGTGGCCGTTGTAACGACTACACCGGCAAGCCTGGCACAAACTAGCAACGGTGCCACCGACCAGCAGAGCTATCAGCTCGCCGCTACTGCCCCGGCACGCCAAGTCCCCCCTGGTGCGCCGCCAGCAGTGGTAGTGCCGCCGAGCATCCCGGCCTTCGATGAGCTCCCAGTGGTCTATTTGCCCCTAGTAAGGAGATAGGAGATAGGGGGTTGGGTGGTACGGATGGCAACCCCGGTACGCACAGCGACCGTGGTGGCAACGCGAACGGCGACGGCGACGCGGACGGCAACGGCAGCGCGGACAGCTACCCCAGTAGGTATAGCAACCCCAACGGTAACGCGTTAGGCAGGGCTCAGATTCACGTGACCAGTTCCTAAAGACACCGAACAGGCGATCGGTGATCTCAGGTTGGCGTGACGAGCGTACGGGAGGCGTGGAGGGCGAAGCCCCTCAGGGGGTTTCACTCGTTCGAGAACGGGCATTCCCGTGCACCGCCATGCGCTGTGCGAGCGTGCCAAGGCCCGGACCACCGCAGAGCAGCTCATGGGAGCCTGGGGAAAGTTCCCGGTACGATCCGTGGCCCGTGTGCACCGTGTCGTACCGCTGCGGGCGAGCCGCCCGCGCTCCCGGGGAGCGTGTCACGTGACACCCTTTGAGGGGCGAAGCCCTCCACAACCCCCCCCAACCTAACCTTAGTCCCGCCAGGGGACGCGTAAACCGTTACACGACTAGCTCACACAGAGCAGTTCAGCTCTCCAGGAGCTTGAAGTAGATCACGGTGGTGCAGGGGGTGCCATCGGGCCAGAGGGCGTAGTTGGGGATTGCACCGCTGCGCTGCCAGCCCTGGCGGCTGTAGAGGCGTTCGGCTTCGGCACTAGCGGTATCCAGCACGAGGAGCGTCTTGCCCGCCATGCGTGCGTACTGTTCGGCGGCAGTCAGCAGGGCTGCGCCGAGCCCCTGGCGCCGGGCGCGGCGATGGACCAGCATCTTGACGAGATCAGCGCGGTGGGGTTGGTTCTCTGGCTGCTCCAACACCAGACTGACCGTGCCAACGATTGTGGTATGATCCCTGGCCACCAGGAGGAGGCGTTCGCCACGCTGCACCTTTGCGGCAACATCTTGCCAGTAGGTAGCGGCCTTGGCACTGGTCATGGGCCACATGAAGCCAACCGAAGCACCTCCCTCGACACAATCGATAAGGAGAGCATCCAGTTCGGCGGTATCCTGGGTGGTGACGGTCAGGAGGCGGTGAATCGACATTGCGCTGGTCATGGGAGCTCCTTTGAGTTATATACCAGGAGAATCGTGATGGCAACCGTGAGCGAGTGGTTGGGCCGGTTAGTACAGGTTCCGAGTGTGACCCCAGCGCAGGCAGGGCCACGGGCCGGGGTTGCTGGTGAAGGGCGGTTGGCCGCTCTGGTCGCCACATGGTTCAGGGAGCTAGGGGCCGAGGTTCAGGTTCGCGAGGTCCTGCCTGATCGGCCAAACGTCTACGGTATCTGGCGGGGCCGAGGTGAGCGCCTGATGGCCCTCGATGTGCATATCGACACGGCCGGCGTTGAGCAAATGGTCGGTGATCCATTCAGCGGTGAGCTGCGCGCCGGTCGGGTCTACGGACGTGGGACGGTTGATACCAAAGCAAGCCTAGCTGTGGCCCTTGCGCTGCTGGAGGAGTGGCAGCGCGACACAGTAGCACCCGTTGGTACGCTCATCGTTGCGGCTACGGTGGATGAGGAGGAGCGAGCCCAGGGTGCACCGGCCTTTGCGACCTGGGTGCGCGAGCAGGGGCTGCGTATTGACGAGTTGCTGGTGGCCGAGCCGACGAACTGTGTGCCGGTGTATGGGCATAAGGGCGTGGTGCGCATGGAGTTAACCTGTATGGGGGTGGCGGCCCACAGCTCGCAACCCACACTTGGACGCAACGCGATCAGTGGGGCGGCCCGGGTGGCCTTAGCTCTCGAAGCTGAGCATGCCCGGCTCCAGACGCTTCCACCGGCGCAGTTAGGGCATGCGACCCTCAGTCCAACCCTGATCGGAGGGGGGCGGGGGCTGAACGTGATCCCTGATCAGTGCAGCCTTGCCTTTGATCGGCGTGTCCTTGATGGTGAGGATCCCGCACTGGTTGCTGAGGGTATTGTGCGCCTGGCCCAAGAGGTGGCACAACTCCCTGTCCAGGCGCGGAGCATCCTCGGCCTCGGTGCCTTCTGGCAGGATCCGACCCACCCGTGGCTCCAGCGTCTGGCTGGTTGGTCGGGGGAAGCGGCACAACTGGTGAGCTATGGGACGAACGCCTGGGCCTACACCGAGATCGCTCGGGCGTGCGCAGTGATGGGACCGGGGTCGATCGCCCAGGCGCATAGTAATGATGAGTGGGTGGAGGTGGGCGAACTGGAGCGTCTGATGGCGATCTTCCGTCAATGGTGGGCTGGCGACGGTCTGGGGTGACGATTTGGTGCTACCAGGGCTGGGTCGGTCTTTTGTGGAGGGCGCAGCCCTCCACTCCTCCGCGCTTGCATCATGCCGTACGAATAGCGCTGCCGACCCAATCGAGCTGACGGTGGCGCATCAGGCCGTAGTGGTAGACATCCAGGCTCGCGGCACCAGCATCACGGATCAGCGCAACCTTTGGCGGGAACTCAGCGGCGCTCAGGCAGTCGGGGGGCATGGGGCGGACAGCGACGTTGAGGGGTGTGCCTGGTGGGAGGAGTTGGCGATAGGCGGTGAGATCGCCACGTATCCGTTCGAGATCGCGGGCGTAGGCGATGACTGCCATGCCGTCGGCAGCAGCGGCGACTGCGGGCAGATCGAGGCCATCCTCCCAAGCGCGGGTTGGGGCGGGAGCGCCGGTAGGTGCCCCTGTGGCGTAGCCGAGGGCTGCCCCGGACATGTCTAGCGCGATGGAGCGTGCTGGGCCTGCGTTGTGAATGGCCTGGGTGATTTCGGCCACAAGGGTAGTGACGACTGCGGAACGTACGTCCAGCATCCCACCGAGTTCGCCGTCGGCCAAGGCCCCGAGGGTTTCTCGGGTTACCGGAAGCTCCTCGACGTCACTCGGATCGCCCGCAAAGACCTTCTCCACCTCAAGCTGTACGAAGCGTTGCAGTGCCGGAGCGTCGACACCACGGGCCGCCATAGCTGCCACGCAGTGGGGGCAGAAGCAGAGGCCGAGGAGGAAGCGGATGGCGGGGCTGAGCGGTACAAAGCTGCGCTCGTGGTGGTAGCCGTGGTCAAAGCCATGGTAGCCGATCGATTCAAGGAGGAGCGATTCGACACCACGTGAGGAGATATCCGCACTGAGTGCCTGTAGGTAGGTACGCACATGAGGGTTTGCCGGGCAGAGACAGGTGATGTAGGGATCGCCAAAAGCGTTCTGGAGCGTACAGTCGAGGTGCTGCGATCCTAGCCCTGTATTGTGCAGGTTGGTGGTCCAGGCGCGCACGCTCATGCCGCGCTGCTCCGCCGCGCTGATACATTGGGCAAGAGGGTCGTGATCGGCGGTGAGTTTGCTCACGAGGGGCTGGATCTTGAGCCCGGCGTAGCGGGCTGGATCGGGGCGGAAGAAGCAGGCACCACCCTCGAGGAAGCGTACCTTCCGGCGCGGATTGTGGGGGAAGACGTCACGTGCGTGGTGGTAACTGCAGGCGAGGTTCACCGCGCCTGCACCGGCGCGCTCACGGATCGTATCGAGGGCCTGACCGTACCCTTCGTCGGCGAGATCGTAGGCAAAGATGAAGAGTGATGTCTGCATGGATACCTCGCTGTTCCTTGGCGTAGATGGAGGGCGAAGCCCCTCTGCTTGTCCCAAGTCGAGAACCTTTCGCGTGATTGTACCTCAGATCAACATGACCAGCATGCGGGAGGTATGGAGGGCACAGCCCGCCACGGAAAAACTTCACCCAACCGTACCCAAAGACACCGAGCAGGCGCTCGGTGATCCCAGCTTGGGGTAAGGCGTGGCTCAAATCAACATGATCGACATGCGGGAGGCATGGAGGGCGCAGCCCGCCACGAACAGACTCAACCCAGCTTGGGTTCCACCGGGGAAATGTGAGCATCTACCGCCTCACGGAGGCTTGACAAACCTCAAAGCGATCACTATAATTCCAGACATTACCTTTGTTAACTCACTGGACTACCCGCGCTAATGGGTGAACTGCGGGGAGGGTCGGGCCCTCTGGCAAGGTTCAGGCGGCTCTAGCCCATTTGGTGAGCTGTTGTTGTGGTATGCAATGGAGCATCTCCTCACCAAAGCGACGCGTCAGCACACCAAGGATCACAACACCCGGTTGGTGCTCCGCACCATCTACGAGGGTGAGACGATCAGCCGGGCGGAATTGGCGCGTAGAACGGGGTTGACGCGCACGACAGTGTCGAGCGTCGTTGGCGAGCTTCTGGAGCGCCACGTGGTTGAGGAGATTGGTACAGGTCACTTTTCGGGTGGCCGTCTGCCGATTCTGCTGCGTGTGGCCGACGATACCAACCATGTACTGGCGGTAACTCTGGAAGATACCCGGATTGTTGGGGCGCTGGTCAGTATGCGTGGTCTCGTCCAGCAGCAGATCAGCCTACCACTCGGGGCGGTTGGTTCTGAGGCCCTGGTGGCATGTCTGACTCAAGTGATCGATCGGCTCATGGATCAGGCGGGAGGCAGCGTACTCGGGGTTGGCCTGAGCTTACCTGGGGTGATCGATACGATTGACGGTGTCGTGCGTAGCGCTGTCAACTACGGCCTGATCGACCTACCGCTGCGCCAACTCCTGCAGGCACGTTATGGCCTGCCAGTCTACCTAGGGAATCTGGTACATCTCGCAGCCCTCGCCGAGTACACCTTTGGCAAAGGGGCCGTAAGTGGCAACCTGATTGCCGTCAGTATGGGCGTGGGGATTGGCGCAGGCATTGTGCTCCAGGGGCGTCTCTTCGCAGGTGACTCGTTTGGCGCTGGTGAGATTGGCCATGTGGTGGTGGTACCAGATGGTCCGATCTGCAACTGTGGCCACCGTGGCTGTCTGGAGACAGTCGCAAGTATGCCAGCGATTGTCCGTGCCGCCCGTGAGCTTATTCGGCATAATTCCACCAGCCTAGCGGGAGTGGATCCTGACGAAGTTGATTTTGCGTCGGTACGCCGGGCACTCGAAGCTGGTGATCCAGCGGTGCAGCAGCTGGTGAGCCAGGTAGGGAACTATCTGGCCTTGGCCCTAGCCAATGCGATTGGTCTACTGAACATCGAACGGATCGTGCTGAGTGGCCCGGTGGCAACCCTTGGCCAGTCACTGCTCGACGCGGTGAATGGTGGTATCAGCGGTATGGTACTCGCTTCCCTGGCGAAGACGACGCGGGTCGAGCTTCTTGCTGATGGGGGTGACGCGGTACTGCGCGGTGCAGCGGCCATGGTACTTGACGCGGAGCTCGGCCTGGTGCGGGTATCTGCTCGGGGCTAAGATAGCCCATCCGGTAGACTTCGGGTTTTTCTGGCAGACTCCGTTGCGCGGGGCTGCCATCTACATACGCCCCTGGTTCGGCTCAGCTTACCAAGCTTAGGAGGATGATCGCACATGGAGACCAACGACCGAACCGTTCCGCCGACCGAGACCTCACAGACGCCGATCACGCGACGGCAGCTGCTGCGCCTCTTCGCCCTGGGGGCGACGGCGTCAGCTGGTAGTGCACTGCTGGCCGCCTGTGGTGGGGGTACGCCGGCGACCCCGGCTGCCACGAGCGCCCCAGCTCCGGCCGCCACGACCGCCCCTGCCCAGGGTACCGCCTCGCGGCCCCTGACGCCCTCCTTCTACCAGTGGATCGTTGACCTGCACCCCAGCATCCCCCAGGTTAACAGCACCTTCGCAGGGCTCAACTTCCAGATCGCCCCGGTTGAGGGCTTCGGTATCGAGCGTTTCGTTGCCGAGGGTAAGAACAAAGAGAGCACCTGGGATGTCTACGTCGGCATGACCCCCTTCGTGGAGATGAGCCAGTTGATCAAGGCCGATGTGATCGAGCCCTGGGATAACTACATTCCCAAGGATGTGATCGACGACCTGATCCCATCGATCCGCGCTGAGTGCACCGTCGATGGTAAGCTCTACTCCTGGCCCTTCCTACTCGACGTGATCGGGATGTCCTGGAACTCAAGCCTGACGGAGAAGGCAGGGATTAGCGCGATCCCCACCACCTGGGACGAGTATCTCGCCAGTGCACAGAAGGTGATCGACTCGGGTGCTGCACCCTATGGCGCCACCTACGATGCGCGTGGCTGGCGCTCCATTGCGCCCTTCACCCACAGTATGAGCAGCAATGTCTATACGTCTGAGGGGCTCTTCGACTTTACCAGCGATGCGGCCGTTGAGGCTCTCCAGCTGATGAAGAAGATCAAGGATATCGCCAACCCGGATATCCTCAATGAGGGTACCACCGATGGTGGTGTCAACAACACCCCCGATGAGGGCGCCTTCGCCGCGCAGCAGGTGGCCTACTACACCAAGTACTTCAACGCACCGCTGCGCTTCGCCCAGACCGGTGGCTTCTCTGATAAGCTGCAGATGGCCGGTCTGCCCAAGTTCGCCAATGGCGAGGGTTCGACCGTCTTCTGGACCACCGGATCCTGTCTCTTCAAGTATGGCCAGAACAAGGACAAGGCTGCTGAGTATGTCCGCACCCTGACCTACAATCAGCAGATCTGGCAGGACTCGATCGCTGGCTCTGCGACTGCCCACCCTGGCCAGTTGCCGCCCTACAAGTCGCTCTACGCCGGTTGGGACAGCAACAAGCCCGACTGGATGCAGCCCTTCGTGAGCCTGGTGCGCACGCAGCTCGACCGGGCCCGTGGCATCACCAACCACCCCTTCGGTCTGACCCAGTTCATCATCGGGAAGCCCTTCTGGGAGGAGTTCCTCACCGGTAAGGAGGCTGATCCGAAGGCTGCCCTGCAGAAGGCGAAGGATGCGGTTGCCGCCGAGATCAAGAAGGCCGGGTAGTCTCTCTGTGAGCGGAGGGGGCGTTGCCCTCTCCGCTCGCTCCATGGAGGGGTATGGATGACTCTGCGCCCTCCACACCTCCGACCCAGCCGCATCTGTTCCCCCTCACATCTGGAGGCGCCATGGCCATAGCCGTCTCGAAGGAAGCAGGTGGCGTACGGAGCCGCCAATCGGCCTATCGGCTGAGGGACTACACCAACTGGATGTTTCTGGTGCCGGCTACCTTCTTCTTTGTCGGCTGGCAGATCTATCCAATCCTGCGCGTCTTCGCACTCAGCTTTACCGACTACAAGTATCTGGAGACCGCCCCGCCGAACTTTGTGGGTCTGCAGAACTACGTCGACGCGTTCAGTGACCCGATCTTTCACACTGGCCTGCTGCGGGCGTTCCAGTTTACGGTGATGTTCGTCCCGCTGACGATCCTGCTGCCGCTGCTCTTGGCGGCACTGATCGATCGTGTCGAGTCACCTCGGCTGGCCTTCTTCTACCGGCTAGTGCTGCTTATCCCTGCAGTGATCCCCGGCCCGCTGATCTTTGTGCTCTGGAAGTGGCTCTACGACTTCCAGATGGGGCCGATCAATACGATTCTGATCGAGTGGTTCGGGCTCTTCACCCGCCAGACTGCGCCGCAGTGGCTCGGCGGTACGCCCCTCTCACTACCCGCAGTGGTGATCATGGAGGTCTGGTGGGGCCTGGGCTACCATACGGTCTTCTTTCTCGCCGGCTTGGCCGCCATCCCGAAGGATCTCCCTGAACAGGCGCGGATCGATGGAGCTAATGAGTGGCAGCTCTTCTGGCGCGTCACCGTACCGCGCCTCATGCCGATCCTCTCGGTGCTCGTTGTGCTGCGCTTTGGTACGGCGATGTCGGTTATCGACGAGTTTCTGATCTTCGGCGGCTTTCAACGCACCTCGCCAACCTACACCTGGACCGTCTACATGTACGATCTGGCCTTCAAGATCGGCTACTGGCTCCAGGGGTATGCCTCGGCAATCGGTTGGCTTGGCGCACTAGCGATGATGGTCTTTGTGGTCGGAATGCTCTACATTTTCCGTTCGCGAGACTAAAGGAGAAGCTTGATGGCTGCCGTACCCGCCACCCGCTCACGGCTTCGCCTACCCTTGGGAACGATCCTGCAGCATCTGGTGATCGTTTTCTTCATGCTGGTCATCCTGCTCCCCGTGGTCTGGGTGATCCTCCTCTCGCTCAAACCTCTCACGGAGTCCTATTCGTCGCAACTCTGGCCCAGCCGTTTTGACTTTAGCCATTATGGCTTTGTGGTCACGAAGATCCAGACTCTGCCGCGCAACATGTTCAACAGCATCTTCGTCACCCTGTCGACGGTGCTGATCACGACGCTCTGCGCAGTCCTTGGGGGGTATGCCCTAGTCCACGTGAAGTTGCCCGGTCGAGCACTCTTGATCTGGCTGCTGGTGGCTTCGCTCTTCTTCCCGACCCGTCTACTCTCCCTGATCTCGATCTATGAGATTCAGCGTCAGTTAGGGCTGATCAATACGGTGGTCGGGCTGATCTTCCCCTACGTGACGTTGAACCTGGCGATCAGCATCCTGATCATGCGGGGCATCTTTGAACAGTTACCCCACGAACTGGTCGAGGCGAGTAGAATTGATGGCTGCGGCCCGTGGCGCACGCTCCTCTTCGTATTGGCACCACTGCTGCTCAACGGGGTGGTGGTCGTCTCGATGGTCAACTTCGTGAGTGCGTGGGGTGAGTATCTGTTGGCCGTCACCCTGACCAACGATCAGTCGGTGCGTACGCTGCCGGTAGTGCTCGCCTCGGCCCACTCCGGTATGGGTCAGTGGGCCTACCCGCGTATCGCTGCGGTCTACGTGATCGCGATCACGCCGGGGATTATTGTCTTTGCGCTGATCCAGCGGCTCTACTTCAAGGGGCTGACTGAAGGTGCGCTCAAGTTGTAAAGCTGGTTCGTGACCGCGTTAGGCGAGGACGCTTCTGTCCGGTTGCATGAGCGCCGTAGGGGGGGGCATGGGAATCTATACCGATCTGGGCGTTCGCCCGGTGATCAATGCTGATGCGCGTCTCACTAGGCTTGGGGGCTCGTTGATGCCTCAGGCGGTGCGTGCGGCAATGGACGAGGCGGCGGGTCGCTACGTGGACATGTTCGAGTTGCAGACGGTTGTTGGGCGCCGCCTTGCCGCGTTGACGCGCAACGAGGCGGCCTTTGTCTGTACGGGCGCCTCGGCGGGGCTCTTCCTTGCCGCCCTGGCCTGCATGGTCGGCTCCTCCCTCGAACGGATCGCCCGTCTGCCGAGCCTTGAGGGTTGCCCCGATGAGATCATCATCCACGCGGCCCACCGTATTCCCTACGATCTAGCGGTGCGTCTGGCGGGCGCCCGGTTGGTGACGGTGGGCAACGTGGTGCAGACCTTCCCCTGGGAGCTCGAAGCGGCAATGAGTTCGCGTACGGCTGCCATTCTCTACATCGCTGGCGAGCATCTGAGCCGTGGGGCACTGCCGCTTGCTGAAGTGGTAGCCCTCGCTCACGCTCGTGGTGTACCGGTGATTGTCGATGCCGCCGCCCAGCTACCGCCACCCGAGAATCTCTGGCGCTTTACGCGCGATCTCGGTGCCGATCTGGCGATCTTCAGCGGTGGCAAAGATCTCGCTGGCCCGCAGGCGAGTGGCCTGATCGTGGGTCGTGAGGATCTGATCGCCGCCTGTGCAGCCCACGCTTCACCTAATCAGCGCCTTGGCCGCCCGATGAAGGTGGGGAAAGAGGAGCTTGTTGGGCTGCTAGCTGCTGTTGAGCGCTACCTGGCCCAGGATCATACGGCGCGGATCGCCCACTTTGAGCGTGTAGTGGCGCTCTGGGTCGATGCACTGGATGATGGTGATGGGGTACGGGTGCGCCGCGATTTTCCGAACGAGGCGGGCCAACCGACGCCGCGGGCCCTGCTACAGCTCGATCCCGATCGGGTTGGTCTGAATGGCAGCGAACTGCGCCGACGGCTCTGGGAGGGTAATCCGCGTATCGCAGTGGCCGCCGCCGGTGAGCATGCCATCTCTCTCTCACCCGATACCCTTGAACCTGGTGAGGAGCTGGTAGTGCTTGAGCGTATTCGCCAGGCGCTGCAACCGTAACGCAAGAGACCGAGCAGGCGCTCGGTGGTCCCAGGCTGGGGTGAGGCATGGTTCAAATCAACGTAGTCAGCGGTGTGGCGGGCGTAGTCCCTCATTCCCCCTCCCGGCCTTCCCCCGCTGGGGGGAGGTGGTGAGTTTCCCCTGACATCCGGGAAAGGGTGGCGGGCTACGCCCGCCACGAAAGCCCCCAACCGAGCCCTGCTAGCGCTAGATGGTCACGCTGGGGCAGCCGAAATTGAAACATCCCGTTTAAGGAGTGGCGATGAGCAAGAATCTACGTGTGGGCGTGGCTGGGGCCGGTTTCATCGGTGCAGTGCATGCCAAAGCCTATACTCGTGTGCCCGGCGTTGAATTGGTAGGCGTGGCGGATCCTATTGCGGAGAAGGCTGAGCCGCTGGCCAAGGAGACTGGATGCAAGGCGTTTCGGGACTACGAAGAGTTGCTCCGTGAGGGGCTCGATGTAATCAGCGTTTGTCTACCCCCTCAGCCCCACCTGGCCGCAGCTGAAGCGGCTGCGGCTGTTGGTACGCACGTTCTTATGGAGAAGCCGATTGCGCGTACCGTTGCCGAAGCTGATGCGATGATCGCCGCCTGCCGTCGGGCAGGGGTCTTCCTCATGACGGGCTTCACCCACCACTTCTATCCCGAGATGCGCACAGCTCACCGCCTAGTGCGCGAGGGTGCAGTCGGGCAGCCCCTCGCGCTGCTCGACAACATGTCGATCACCTACGCTTTCGTCCTGCCCTGGTACCGCGATCGTGAGATCTCCGGTGGCGGTGTCTTTATGTGTAACGCCGTCCACGGCTTCGATCGAGCCAGTTGGGTGCTCGGTCAGCGCATCACGGCTGTAGCTGCTCAGGTGGAGCCGACAACTGGCCGCAAGGGTGAGGATTACGGCTCGGCCCTGGCTCGCTTCGACGGCGGGGCTCAGGGCACCTTCTTTCAGCACTGGGGTGCTTACCGCACGCTCACCTGCGAGATGGTCATCTATGGTGATGAGGGCATGCTCCACGTGCGCTCATGGGATTCGATCGAGCTGTTGCGCGGCGGGAAGCAGACGATTGAGCGCTTCTACTACCCCGATCAGAGCTTCGCCGAGCGGACGATGCTCGGCATGGTTGACGAACTGAACGAGATGGCTAGTGCGGTTCGTGAGGGGCGTGCACCGAGCCCCTCGGGTGAGGATGGTCGGACGTCACTGGCCCTCGTCAATGCGGTCTACCAGGCTTCGGCTGAACAGCGCTGGGTGGCCCTTGATGGTGTGGTGGAGTAGGCAACAAGCTTGAAACATGCTTTATCCAAGGAAACCTTCCCATGCAGCTGATCGAGCACCATCCGGGTGGCTTTGCCTTTCTCCCTGGCAGCGCACCCTACTCGTCGGGCGTGGTTGCCCTCCCCGGCTTTGAGATCCTCCGGGTGACCCTGCAGTGCCCACTGCCCTACCGTGAAGGCCTGCTCCGCATCGATCGCCACCTAGCAGCGGAGGGGCGACCCGCTCAGGCCCTCTGCGGGGTTGAGCTACGTTCGCCGGCTCCCTGGAGTATGGATGGCTTTGGGACCTTCAACCAGGGCTACCGCGCCGAGCTCAGTGCACGTGGTATCCTGCTTGGTACGGTCAATCCAGTGGCACGGACAAATGTGGCTCCGGCCTATGCACCACCCACTGAGCCTGTGCTCTACGCCTTCTCCTACACAGTGTCTTCCAGTCTCAACGAGCGCACCTTTGTCTCGGCTGGCTCAGGTGAGCTGAGCGACGACGGGATCATTGCCGAGGGTGATAGTTCGCCCCAGGGGCTGCGCATCAAAGCGGACTTTGTCATGGCGGTGATGGCCGCACGGATCGCTGGCCTCGGGGTTACTCCCGCCGAGGTCACCGCACTACAGATCTACACGATCCACTCACCACTCGACTATCTGCAGGATCTCCTGCTCGCACCTTTTGGTTCTGCAGCGATCCATGCGTTCCACTGGTACTACAGCCGCCCACCGGTGCTCGGGCTGGAGTTTGAGGCTGACCTGCGCGGTGTGCGCCGCGAGTTGCGGCTCTTTTGAGGGTATGCCTATGTCGGAGCAACCTATCAGCCAACTTCTCAACCTGCAGGGTCAGGTGGCCCTGGTGACGGGTGGGGGGCGTGGGATTGGACGGGCCACGGCCGAGTTGCTGCTTGAGGCTGGAGCCAGGGTAGTGATCGCCTCGCGGGGCGCTGAGGCGTTGCTGGCCGCTGGCCGCGAGTTGGAGCTGATCTATGGCGCCGATCGCATCATCGCCACTCCCGCTGATGTCGCTGACGAGGCTGCGGTAGCGAGCGTGATGGCGCGTACCAGCGAGCGCTGGGGCCGTCTCGATATTCTGGTGAATAATGCTGGGCTCATCCACTTTGGCCCTATCGAGGCGATCACCCCCACGAGTTGGGCTGAGGTGTTGGGGGCCAATCTGACTGGTGCCTACCTCTGCGCTCGTGCGGCAGCAACGCTGATGCGCCAACAGCACTATGGGCGGATCATCAACATCGCCTCGATCAGTGGGCAGACGGGTGGGGTTTCGGCTGGTGTGGACTATGCCGCCTCTAAGGGCGGTATGATCGCCTTCACCAAGACACTGTCGCGGGACCTCGCTCCGTATGGGGTTACGGTGAATGCGATCGCTCCCGGCCAGATCGATGCCGATCCCGCCCTCCTCAGCCCTGAGGCGCGGCAGCGGGTGATGCAGATGATCCCCCTTGGTAGGCTGGGCACACCCCGCGAGATCGCGTATGCCGTGCTCTTCCTGGCCTCACCGATGGCTGCGTATATCACTGGTGCAACGCTCGATGTTAATGGAGGCATTCTGAAGCGCTGATGAAGATAGTGATTGAAGTTTGCGTCGACTCGGTCGAGTCGGCAGTGGCTGCCGAGCAGGGCGGCGCAGATCGGGTGGAGCTCTGCGACAACCTCCTTGAGGGTGGTACGACCCCAAGTGCAGGGGCGATTGCCGTTGCGCGCCGCACGCTCGGGATTGCGCTCCATGTGATGATCCGCCCCCGCGGTGGCGATTTCTGCTACTCTGCGATCGAGCTTGAGATGATGCGCCACGATATCAAGGTGGCGAAAGAGCTCGGAGCTGACGGGGTGGTCTTCGGTATCCTCACCCCTGAGGGCGATATTGCTGAAGATCAGACCCGCGAGCTCCTCGCGCTGGCCCGTCCGATGAGTGTCACCTTCCACCGTGCCTTCGACGTGGCCCGTGACCCCTACGCCGCTCTCGATAGTCTGATCGCGTTAGGGGTGGATCGGATCCTGACGACTGGACAGGAGCCGTCGGTGCTTGAGGGGATGGAGCTGGTTGCCGACCTGGTGCGCCATGCGCAAGGGCGGATCATCGTCATGCCTGGTAGTGGTGCCGAGCGCCGCATGGGGCAACTGGTGCGTGCTACGGGCGCCAACGAGTTCCACGTGGTGGCGACCCGTAGCGTAGAGAGCCCGATGCGCTTCCGTAACGATCGCGTCTTTATGGGGGGGACGCTCCGCCCACCTGAGTACACCCGTCAACTGACCGACCCTGAAGCCATCCGCCGCCTCCGTCCGTGAGGTACGTGTCGCACGAGGGCCCTGCCCGCCGCCCCCCCTCCTGACCTCCCCCCGCTGGGGGGAGGTGACAACTCTCCCTGACCTCCGGGGTGGAGGGCATAGCCCTCCGCCTCCGTCCGTGAGGTACGTGTCGCACGGGGGCTCTGCCCGCCGCCCCCCTCCCGACCTCCCCCCGCTGGGGGGAGGTGACAACTCTCCCTGACCTCCGGGTTGGAGGGCGCAGCCCTCCGTAACAGAACCTAACCCAGCCTCCGGGGAGGCGTGGAGGGCGTAGCCCTCCGCAAAAAAACCAACCCAGCCTGGCTACTGCCAGAAGGTCATGTTGGCGCAGCCGAACTTGAAACATCCCTAAAGACAAATAGCCTATGAGCGCGGTTCGTATTGGTGTGATTGGTGTCGGTCGTTTTGGCCGCCTCCACGCCCGCACGCTGGCCGGGTTAGCTGAGGCGGATCTGGTTGCCCTGGTGGAGACGGACGCGGCGGCGCGATCGGCAATGAGCGTCGAGTTACCCGGTGTACCCTGCTGGGACGATCTGGATCAGGCCTTAGCTCACTCCGGGGCCGAGGCCTGGGTGATCGCGACGCAGACCGCGAGCCACATTCCCCTGGCCGAGCGTCTGCTTGCTACAGGCGCGGCAGTGCTGATTGAAAAGCCATTGGCACCAAGCCGGACCGAGGCGGCGCGTCTGGCCCCCCTGGTTGCTCCCGGCTCACGCAACCTGATGTTGGGCCATATTCTCCTCTTCGCACCCGAGTTTCGTCGCCTAGCTCAGGAGTCTCGTGCGCGGGGTGGGCTCGCCTATATGCAGGCAACCCGCCACCGCCCGGCACTCACCTTCGAGCAGTTTGGCGGCGAGTCACCGCTGCGCCTGCTCATGATTCACGACCTCTACCTGACCCTCCTACTCGCAGGGGGGGCCGAGCCCGAGCGTGTCACCGCTGCACTCCACCCACGTCCTGGTGGTGGGGTGGATCTGGCGATCGCACGGCTGGAGTGGGCCGATGGTCTCTGGGCAACGCTCACCGCATCCTACCTCGCGCCCCCGGGGATGCCGAGTGATGGTTTCGATCGGCTTGAGCTCTATGGGCAGGGTTGGGCCGCGCTGATGGAGCTCAATCCCCAGCCACTGACCCTCTGGGCTGAGCGTGCCGAGTGGCCCATGAGCCTGGCCATTGACGCTGATCCAGCGGCGCCAAGTGGCTGGTTGGCCGAGGAGCTCCGCTGCTTCTGCCGTGTGGTGCGTGGTGCCGAGCCGCCGTTGGGGAGCCGTTACCAGGATGGGCTGCAGTTGATGGGCTGGATCGAACGACTGGAGCGCTCTGCCGCTGAGGGAAGACCTGCATGAGACGTGCCGATGCCCACATTCATCTCTTTAAGCCCGGGTACGCCGATCAACTCCCTACGTCCTGTCGGCGCCATGATCCGAGCGAATTGACGCTCTACACTGCCTATGCCGAGCGCTACCAGATCACTGCTGCCCTCGTCGTGGGCTACGAAGGCCAACCCTGGGCCGAAGGTAACAATCGTTACCTGGCTGGGTTGGTTGCAGCCCATGCCTGGGTGCGGCCCACAGCCTTCCTCTTCCCAGCCGTGCTCACGGTGAGCACCCTCGAGCAGTTGCAGCGCGAAGGCTTTGTCGGCATCAGTCTCTACCTCTTCACGGCGGACGATCTGCGTGCGCTGGGGGAGGTGGCCGAAGCGGTGTGGCGCTGGCTCGCGCAGCAGCGCTGGCTCGTAAGCGTCAACTCGCGCGGTGAAGCCTGGTCAGCCTGGCTACCGATCCTCGAACGCCAACCTGAGCTCCGCCTCCTGATCTCTCACCTGGGCCTGCCGCCCCGCTGCGCCGTTGCCCCTGGGCCAGAAGCTATGGCCGCGCTGCGCCCAGTCTTGGCCCTGGCACGCTTTCCCCACAGCTACGTCAAACTGAGTGGCTTCTATGCGCTCAGCGATCCCGGTTACGACTACCCCCACCGCTCGGCGTGGCCCTACGTTACGGAACTAGTCACTGCGTTCGGCCCGCATCGGCTACTCTGGGGCTCCGACTACAGCCCCAGCCTGGAGTGGGTGAGCTTTCCGCAGACGTTGAGTCTGCTGGAGCAGATCCCCTCCCTCGATGCGTCGGTGCTGCCCCTGGTAGTTGGGGAGAATCTCCTCGCTCTCCTGGCGAGCGTTGGCTGATTCTTCGCACAGGGGCTGTGCTCCTCAACCCCTGACGACCAACGGTCACGTATCAAAAGCTGATTTCTACACTATCCCATGGAGGGTCACGTGCGACGATTTGAAGATCGAGTAGCAGTAGTCACCGGTGCGGCACGGGGGATTGGGCGAGGCATTGCATTGACGCTAGCAGCCGAAGGGGCGGCAATTGTGCTCAATGATCTCGCCCCCACAGGCCCTGGCATGGCCGATGCACGCGCCACCGCCGCCGAGATCGAGGCTCTCGGTGGGAGGTCGCTGGTTCACTACGGTGATATTGCCGATCCAACCACCGCTGAGGGGCTGATTGCTGCGGCCGCGGCCACGTTTGGTCAGGTAGATATTGCTGTAGCCAACGCGGCAACCTCCGTCCGTACACCGGTGGTTGAAGCCCGTTGGGAGGATGTAGAACGTACAATTGCCGTGACCCAGTTCGGGGTCTTCCACACCTGTCAGGCGGCGGCTCGCCACATGGTTGCGCGTGGTGGACCGGGGAAGATCATCATTATCGGCTCAATCCTGGCCCAGATCCCCATGCCGACGAGTGCCGCCTACAACATGGCCAAGGCGGCTGTCAACCACTTTGGTGCTACTCTCGCCGCAGAGTTGACCTCCTACCGGATCAATGTCAACGTGATCAACCCTGGCTACACCGATACGCCGGGTGAGCGCAAGTTTGCCACTGAGGAGCAGATTCGCCAGGCTGCGTCACACCTCCCCTGGGGACGGCTGGGCACTCCCCAGGATATTGCCCGTGCTGCCGCCTTCCTGGCCAGCGACGACGCCGACTACATCACTGGCACTGCCCTGAAGGTGGATGGCGGCTACCAGGTGAGTTTGCGTCTGCCACTGGAGTAGGTTATTGGGTTGGAGGCGCTGGGCTCTGTCCGTCACCTCCAACCCTTGCAGTTGCCCGTTGCTCAGGACTTTTGTAGGCCCAGGCGCTGATGTTCGGGGAGGTGTGCCCAGATCGCCGGATCGCGCTCCGGGAGGCGCGGGAGGGGCTGGCCATCGACCAGTGTGGCAGTGCAAACGAGCTGACGTTCACCCGATCGCGCTTCCATCGCCACATCGTGGAAGGTAAACTCCCCCTCATCGAGCCGGAAGATGGCAAGATCGCCTGGAGCACCAACGCTGAGGGTGCCCAGA
>CAIWUD010000043.1 GCA_903915775.1 uncultured Chloroflexota bacterium
GCCCATTGAGGAGCTACCCGTGGATCTCCCCCTCTTACTCAACGAGATCACCCGCAACGAGGCGCGTGCCATCGCCGAGCGGGCCCTAGTGGTCCTACCGACGGGTGCCACTGAGCAGCATGGCCCACACCTGCCGATCGGTACCGACTGTATGCTCGTCGAGGCGGTGGCCCGAGGTGCTGCGGAGCGTGTACGTTCACGGCTACCGATCTTAGTCGCACCGACGCTGGCCTTTGGCTCATCGCCCCACCACATCCCCTTTGGTGGCACGATGTCGGTCGGCACCGAAACCTACTACCGCCTCCTCTGCGACCTGCTCGAGTCCCTGGTGGCAGGTGGGTTTCGTCGCGTCTTTATCGTCAACGGACATGGTGGGAATAGTGAGCTGGTGCAACTTGCGGCGCGTGATGTGGCACTACGCCGTGAGCTCGCCGTTGCGGTGGGGAGCTACTGGACGATCGCTTGGGAGCGGCTGACTGCAGCTGGTGCAGGCCGGATTGGCCACCTACCCGGGCACGCTGGCATCTTCGAGACGGGCATGATCGCGGCGATTCGCCCCGATCTGGTGCGTGAGCCACGCCCGGCGCGTGCGGTTGATGAGCGGACCAGCCCACCCATGCCCGCTGACCCCTACCGCTTCGAGGTTCATGGCTTCTGGCAGAGCATCGACGGCTACTCTGATCGTCCGGCACTGGCGAATGCAGAGGATGGACAGCGCTTCCTTGCGGCGGCAATCACCGGAGTGGCCGAGGCGATGGAGGGGTTCTACCAACGGGTGTAGCCCTTGGTGCGTGAGCTCCCCACCTTGAGCGCCTGATGGAGAGGTTCGATGGCAGCAGCATCTGGCCCCGGCGCCACGCTGGTGAGGAGGTGCGTAATAACATGCGGGGCATCCTCATCACAACTCTCGGTCACATGCACCTTCCAGTCAATCCGTCGAGGATCAGCCTCCTAGCAGTACCTCGCGAAGCCAACCAGATGCCCTACCAGCGCACGATCAGCCCATAGGCTGCGCGGCGATACCCGACTGATCGGTGATCCACTTCACTCGCGAGGTCAGCCGCGCTGCGCTCCCGGGGGAGGTGTGGCTCGGCTCTCCACAAAGAAACCCAACCTAGCTCTGGTAGCACCAGACGGTCACGCCGGCGCAGTCCACAGAGAAACAGCCCTAAGGCATGTTTCAAACCAGCTTGACACGCTTCCGGGAGGTGTGGAGGGCTTCGCCCTCCACACAAACAACCAACCCAGCCCCGGTGCCGCCGGAGTGTCAAGCCGGCGCAGCCGAAACTGAAGCATGCCTAACGCTCGGGTGCGTATGGCGCGAGCTGACCAAGTAGCCGCACTTCGTCGGTAAAGCCGTGGTTGAGGGCACGTACCACGCCAGCTGCATCAAGAACGACGGTTGCCGGTACCGTCATGATGCCGAGTTGGGCTACGAGGTCGCCATGGTCGTCCGCACGCAGGGTCGTGATCTGGGCTGCTGCACCTAGTTGCTGCTGGAGCCGCGTGAGTGCAGGGGTCTGGCGCGTGCGACACTCGACACACGAGGGGAGCGTAAAGGCGACGACCGCTGGGCGTCCGCTGGGCACCAGCGCGGTGAATGGACGCTGAGTGGCGAGCAACTGGAGCCGCTGGGCCAGGAGTCTGCGTAGGAGCAGCCAACCCAGGGCGATGCTACCGCTTAGTGCTAGGAGGATGAGGAGACGTTCAACCATCACTCACCTCGTAGAGCGCAGACGGGCGAGCTGGAGGTAGATGAAGCAGCCAGCACAGAAGCCGAAGAGTAGATTGACCGCGGCAAGCCCGATGACCAAGAGGGTCAGGGCCCAACCAGCCAGGCTCAGCCCGCTGAAGAGGGCAAGGCTGGCAAGAACGAGCACCCCAGCCCCCATGCCCTGGGCGAAGCGGTGCGGTGCACCACGCTCATCCTGTAGATCGGGGCGCAGGAGCCCAGCGGGGCGCAGGAGGTCGCGATAGATGCGCTGGAAGAGTGCGAGCTGAGGGCTGAGCGTTCCAAGGGTCATCACTGCGGCAACGAGGGCGACAAGCCAGGGTAGGTTCGCTACAAAGGCGATGGCCAGGAGCAGGATGATCATCGCCTGGTTGACCTTCAGTGCCGTACGGTCAACGCCTGTGGGATATGAATTTGTTGCTGCCATAGAGAACTCCAGGTAGTTGGGAGCTAGCTGCTTAGGCCTGGGCCGCGTGCACCTTGTACGCACCATCCCAGTAACCTTGCGCTCGTACCTTCTCTATCGTAGCGCAAACTTGCCGTTTGTCAAGTTATTTTATCTATTTTGTAGACAAATGGCGAAAAAAGACTGGCTTAGGGATCAGGGAGGTTATCCTCTCTGAAGCGCACTCGCAGAGTCTTGATCTCGAAGGGGCGAACCGTGCAGCGCACGACATGCCCTTCGCAATCAACCGGACCGCGGGTACGCTCCAACAGGTCGGTCTCTTCGGCGTCCCGCACCGGTCGGTCGAAGGTGAGCGCGACCGCCCCGCGCTGGTTGTGGGCCTCGTAGAGCCGGACGATCAGCCCATCACCATCGTCCGCCGTCTTTATTGTCTCGGCCACGACGTGGTCAGCCGACAGCGTGAGGAACGAATGCACCGCGTTCACGGTGTTTGCCACAGTTACGCCCGAATCACCTGGCGGCGTGTAGACCATGAGCGGCGCGTTCAACTCGTAGGCCCGCCGCACCACCTGGGCTGCGCGCCAATCGCCGGCGTGAGGGTAGAGGCTGTAGGTGAAACGATGCCACCCGCGGTCGGCGTCCGGGTCGGGGAAGATGGCGCCCTTGAGCAGCGAGATGCCGACCGTACTACCGAGAAAGCTGTGGCCGTACAGTCCATCATTGAGTAGGGCTACGCCGTAGCCGCCCTCACTCAGGTCGACCCAACGGTGGGCACAGACCTCGAAGCGCGCCCGATCCCAACTTGTATTGCGGTGAGTAGACCGCTCGATCGCACCGAACTGGATCTCGCATGTGGCCCGGACAGCATTGAGGTTGAGCGGGAAGAGCGCCCGTAGCAGCATCTGCCGTTCTTGCCATGCTACCTCGGTGATGATATCGATACGACGATTGCCGCGCCATAGACAGATCCGCTGCGTCAGTTCGCTCCGGCCGAAACGTCGCCTGATGCTGATAGCCGCACGGATCGGCCCCGTCTCTGCCACCTCCCAGTCAAACAACTCGTGGACAGGGTAGGGCTTCTGCTCGTAGAACGGGTCGATATCCCAGGCGTCCCACTCGAGCGGGCGATCCTCGTAGAGCACGAGTTGGTTCAATGTGCGTCCCGGCGGCACCAACTCACGCTCGTAGCGCCGGTCGTAGAGTGAGCAGATCTCGCCATGCTCGTCCAGCACCAACTCTAGCTCGTCATTCGCGAGCCGGTTACGGGCAACCTGAAGCATCCCTCGGGTCGGACGCGCCGTCAGTTGAACCGGGATGGTCGTGAGTCCAAAGCTAGGGACCGTTACGTCGAGTAACAACTCCGGTCGCTCTGGTCGCTCGGTGATCACCTGAGTGGCAGGGTGGTCCACCCACGTGGACGCTTCGTCCACCCCTAGCGGGAGCCGCACGGCCTCGATCCGCTCCCAGGGTAGGCTGTTGATGACAAGTGGCCCGGCGGGGAGCCCGGCCGTTAGGGAGGCGAGAGAGGCCACCGACACCTCCTCGCCAATGGCGCGGGCGTCGGCATAGCCGGCGTGGGCATCGGCATACACTGCGGCGATACTGCTGCCGGGTAGGATATCGTGGAACTGGTTGAGCAGGATCATGCGCCAACCCTCGTCGAGCCGCGCCTGTCGACACGTCGCCCCGGTGAGTGTTGCCCAGGCATTGAGCCACTCGGCCTGGCGGTACTGGAGCTCGGCGGCGCGGTTGGCCCGCTTCACCCCGGCTTGGCTGGTGTAGGTGCCGCGATGGTACTCGAAGTAGAGTTCGCCGACCCAGGTCGGTAGGCGCGGGTCGTCCCACACCCGCCGGTACAGGTCGACGAAGAACTGGTCAGCGCGGCCATGGCGAATCCGTGGTAACCCGGGCACGGACCGCAGCACAGCGAGCGTCTCCAACATCTCCTCGTTGGGGCCACCACCACCGTCGGCGTGGCCAAAGAGGGCCATCAGTTCGTCGGTGAGCCCCTGGTGCCGGTAGTGACGCCATACACCGGCCGCCTCGCCCGCCCCTAGCGGCCCGCCGTAGGCGAACCAGTGTGGCTCACTCGGGTGGCGGGCCGGCCCGGCGGAGGTCGTGAGTAGGTGTGCCAGCACCTCGGAGCCGTCGATGCCACGCCAGCGGAAAGTGTCGGCGGGGTAGCGATTAGTCTGGTTCCAGCTGAGCTTGGTGGTCATGAAGCAGCTGACACCGCAGCCGCGTAGGATCTGGGGCAGGACTCCGCTGAAGCCGAACACGTCAGGCAGCCAGACCATGTGGGGTGGGTTCATCGCCTCACCGTAGCGCTCAGGAAACTCCTCCGCCAGAAAGCGCCGCCCATGGGCGAACTGGCGGATCAGCGCCTCACCAGATGGCAGGTTGCAGTCGGACTCGACCCACATCATGCCCACGGGCTCGAAGCGGCCCTCAGCTACGCGCTGCTTGAGTCGGGCGTAGAGTGCCGGGTCGTCATGCTTCAGGTAGGCGTAGACCTGGGGTTGGCTCATGCTGAAGTAGTAGTCGGGGTAGCGCTCCATGAGTTGGAGTGCGCTCGCCACGGTGTGGGCAACCTTCTGGCGCGTGCGCCAGAGTGGCCAGAGCCAGGCGACGTCTAGGTGGCCGTGGCCACTGGTGAGGATCGTAGGGCCTGTGGCCGGCAGCGTATCGAGGGCACGCAACTCCGTGTCGAGCTCGTCCAGAGCGGCGGTGGCCGAGGCAGCGAAACGTTCGCTCTGCCAGCCCTCGCGGAGGTCGAGGGCTTGGTAGGCGCGGCCGAGTGCCCCGAGTAGGCGATGGCGCATGGGCAGGTCGGTGGCCATGGTACGCGCAGCGTCTAGCAGGGCGCGCATGGTGTGACCAAGTCGGAAGATCGCCTCGTCGCGCAGTTGCAACTCCACGCCGCCGAATGGCCGGGGGAAGGCTACTGCGCAGCGGATGAGCAGCGCTCCGCCACGCTCGTGGGTCTCTGGCGGGAGTAAGGCGGTACGGTGACCCCAGTCCAGGCCAGCGAGGGCAGCGCCATCTAGATAGACGATCGACTCGACCTGGTCGAGTCGGTTGCCGACCCAACCCAGGGTGAGGTGGACAGAGCGGCCCCGCCATGGGGGTGGCACCTCCAGCCGGAAGGATAGCCAGTGGGTGCTACCGCCGGTCGGGGCAATCTCCCAGTCGAGACGGGGCGGTTCCCAGTCCGGAGCATCACCGGGGGCCATGCCCCAGCGCTCACCGGGGGTGATTCGCTGCCAGGCGGGGTTGTCAGGTGGTGGTGGCGCGCCCATCGCGGCGGCGTCACGGTCGCCGGATCCGGGGCAGGTCCAGACTTCGGTGATAGGGGCCCGCTCGCGCACAGCCGCTGCGAGGATCTCCGGGATACGCCGGTCGAACTGGGCTTCCAGCAGGTCATTCATGACGAAACCTCGAGCGCTGTTGCAATCAGCATACCAGGTAGGGTATGGTTCAGACCCGGCTCACTCCTTCACGGCACCCGAGGTGAGACCACCGGCAATCTGATCTTGGAGCAGCAGGTAGACGATCATGATCGGCAGGGCTCCGATCAGCGCCCCAGCGGAGAATTGGCCCCAATTCTGCGCAAACTGGTTATCGGTGAAGAGCGCTAAGCCAACCATGAGCGTATAGTTCTCGGCTCTGGAGAGCAGAATACGGGCTAGCACAAATTCACCATAGGTGCCAATGAAGGCTAGGATGCCGACGACGACCAGGATGGGGCGCAGCAGCGGCAGGAGGAGTTGGGTGAAGATCTGCCAGTTCGTGGCTCCGTCGACCATCGCAGCTTCGTCGATAGCACGGGGAATAGTGTCCAGAAAGCCTTTGATCAGCCAGATATTGATCCCCATGGAACCACCGAGGTAGACCAGGATCAGCCCGGCATGGGTTTCGAGGCCAAGCCAGGGGACAATTTTGCCCGTCTGCTGGATCATGAGGTAGATGGCAACGAGGGCGAGCAGGTTGGGGAAGATCTGGATCAGCATGATCGCCTTCAGCATGGTGATGCGTCCGGCAAAGCGTAGGCGCGAGAAGGCATACGCCGCCATGGTCGTGATCGAGAGGGAGAGCAGGGTAGTGATAGTGGCGATCTTGACCGAATTCCAGATCCAGCGCCAAAAGGGCATGAGCGGATCGCTCAACAGCTTCTCAAAGTTTACTAAGCCAGCATTGGGCGGGATCAGGCGTTGCGAGCCAAGCTGACTGGTGGGATCTAACGCTGCTGAAACGATCCAGGCCACGGGAAAGAGGGCAAAAAGGACCATGACGATCGCGAGGATCACCTTGATCAGCAGGATCATGCCCCTGCTGAATAGTCGCGACCTTCGTACGTATTGAGCACTACGCATTTCTACTCATCTCTTCCCACATGTTGGTGAAGCGAAACTGAATGAGGGTCAGGGTTGCCACGATGCTGAAGACGACAATGCTGATTGCGGAGGCTAATCCATACTGGACGCCACGTCCGCCGGAGGCGAAAGCTAGTTTATAGACGTAGCTGATCAGGATGTCTGTATGCCCAGCCTGGGTGGTTGCGCCAACAATCGGTGGGCCGCCACCGATGAAGAGGTAGATCAGCCCAAAGTTGTTGAAGTTGTAGATGTAGGAGGCGATCAGGAGGGGGCCAACGGCGACCAGGAGCAGCGGCAGGGTGATCGTACGAAACGCTTGCCAGCTACTCGCTCCGTCGATGGTGGCCGCTTCGTAGAGGTCTGCGGGGATGGAGCGCAGGGCGCCGCTACTGATCAGCATGAAGTAGGGGTACCCGAGCCACAGATTGATGAGTAGAATGGCTGCTTGCGCCCAGATGGGCTCGCTCGTCCAGGGTGGAGAAAAACCGAGCAGCGATCGTGTGAGTTGATTGATAATGCCTAAGTCGGGGTTCATCATGCCCCGCCAGATCAGGATGGTGATGACCGTCGGGATGGTGTAGGGGACAAGGAGCAGGGTGCGAAAGAGGCGCTTGAAGGGCATAGCGGCATCGTTGAAGAGCAGCGCGATGGCCAACCCTAGGCTGAAGGTGCTCACCACACTCAGGAGTGGAAAGATGATGTTCCAGGTCAGGATCTGGAGGAGTGGACCGCGTAACGCCTGACTCTGCAGAAAATCGCTGAAGTTCCGCACGCCGACGAACGACTGGTAACCGGGAACAATCTGCTTGCCGCTCGTACGCGAGGTGTAGGTACCATCGATAGCGTAGAAGATCTCACCACTCTCCTGGTCGGTGAGGCTATTCGTAGCGCTATCGTAGACGTAGCGGGGTCTGAGTTCAGCAGCCTCTGATGGGGAACGGATCTGGATCGTTTGCCCCTCCACACCAAACTTGATCTGGGGGAGTTTGGCGTCGGTTGCGGCGAGGATAGGGTTGAGGCGGGTAAAACCTTCGATGCTCTTGGGAATACCGTTGGCATCAGCCTCGCCAATCCCCGGATCACCCGCTTTGGCCGCCACAGGGGCACTTCCCTCACGCACAAGGTAGCTCTGCCCATCCTGGTCCTGCAACCAGAGGACGTAGTTCCCATCGGGGGATTGGTAGGCCGTCCAGCGGTACGCTTTTCCCGTCTTTGGCAGGTAGCTCTCGCGCTGAATCACCTCTAACGCCTGCGCCTGGCTGAGCAGATGCCCATCACCATAGTTGGTAAAGGCGATGGAGATTGTGAAGATCAGGGGGTAGACGGTGAAGAGGATCATGAAGGCGAGCCCGATCACCATCCAGCGGTAGGGCGAAGCCCAGGAGAAGATCAGAATGACATTGACCAGGATTGAGACGGTTGTAACAACCCCGGCCAGCTGCATATACCCCAACTGCAGTGCTTGGTATATGAACCCAATGACACCGAAGTTGAACGTGAGGATAAAAAACCAGCGAATAAGGCTGAAGAATGGGGTCTGCTGGGTTTTTGGTGGGTTGAAGGTGCTGGTTGCGCTCATGAAGTAACTTTGCGTTCTGTAGAATGGTGGGCTAGCAACGGTTTACATGTCTCCCGGGTGGAACCAGCGTTGGGTGCAGTCCCGTTGTGGAGGGCAGTGCTTCCCATACCTCCCGTAGGCTTAGGACGCGGCCGGAGCTACCACTCCGGCCGCGCTGAACGAACGAACCTACTCGGTCACCACCGTAAGGAGGTTGGTTGCGGGATCGTAGGAGAAGGAGACTTCGCCATCCGCCTTGAGCGTGAACTTGATATTATCACCGCCAGCCTTGCCATCAACGCCATAGTTGGTGTTCCATGAGCCATCGAGTGCGACCTTGACCTCATAGTCGCCTGCGGGCAGTTTGAAGGGCCCAGAGCGGTAGCTATTGCCATCATCGCTCTTCTGCATCGCCGTAGCCTGGCAATCGGGCTGCCAGTCGCCACTACAGCCAGCCTTGGCCTGGTACGATCCTGGTGCATTTACCATTCCGGTCAGCGGGTTAGCAATGACATCACGGATCTTCTTTGCTGCGTCCTGCATCGCGACATCAGATGCCTGCTTGCCGGTGACGACGAGGGTTACGGCATCACCCCAGGAGCCCCAAACCGAACCCATTTCCGGGATGTTGGGCATGGGGACCGCGTCGACGCCAGCCTGACCGAAGGCGAGCAGATCCGCATTCGTGTTCTGCTCAAAGATCGGTTTGTAGGCCGAAGCCTTCATCTCATCAGCCGATATCTGCGCCATAACCTCCTCGGTAGCAACATACTCGGTCAGGAAGGTCTGGGCCAGCAGCACATTCGGGCTCTTCGCATTGACCATAAACCCATAGACACCCGAGAATGGTGCGCCATTCTCAGGGAAGTTCGTGATGGCGTAGGGTACACCTGAGGTGATGATCGTGGACAGATTCCAGGGGCCACTGATCAGGAAGGGGAGTTTACCCTCGGTGAAGAGCTGCAGGGCAGTTGCACCATCCAGTGGTGAGGGGAGACAGCCATTCTTGACGTTATCTTCGATGAACTTGACGGCCTTGACCGCCCCCTGGTTATCCAGCCCCAGATCTTGTGGGTTATAGTTGCCCTGGGCATCTCTACCGAAGACATAGCCGCCGAACGAAGTGTAGAGCGCATATGCATGGTAGTTGCCATCGGGCAGACCGAGGCAGTAGCTAACCTTCTGCTCTTCCTGGAGTTTCTTACCAGTCGCGATCAACTCGTCCCAGGTTTGGGGAAGGCTCGTGACCAGATCCTTGTTGTAAAATAGAGCTACATTCTCTACCACATAGGGCATCCCATACAGAGTATCATCGATCGTGAAGGCACTCAAGGCGGAAGGCAGGAACATCTCCTGCTGCTCACCGAGATCGAGGGGGGCGATCAGGCCATTGGCAACCAGCACTGCGCCCTGATCGTGCGGGACGATGATAATGTCGGGGCCTTCACCGGTGGGGGCAGCAGTCTGGAACTTATCACGGATCTGACCGAAACTGGTAATCTGGATATCGATTTTGACATTGTACTTGGCCAAGAAGTCATCGGCCACCTTCTGGAATACGGGTGCCTTCGGCGCGTCCACCCAGAGAACCAGGGTTGCGGCGGGTGCGGGGGGGGTGGTCGGTGCGGCGGGTACGGGGGTGGCCGTTGGTGCGGCGGGTGCAGGGGTGGCCGTCGGTGCGGCGGGTGCGGGGGTGGCTGTCGCTTCAGCAACCTTCGTCTCCGCAGGGGGCTGAGAGGCTGTGCCGCCGCCGCAGGCGATCAACAGCAGCGAAGCCGCAACGAGCAACAACAACACGAGACTGGCTTTCCGGAACATCTGCTCACTCCTTTGTTCGGTTGGGCTGGTTCAAAGGTGGCTGCACCAGCATGGCCGTCTGGCGTTACGGGGGCGGGGTTTAACGGTCTCTACCGTCAAACGGTCACACTACTCTGAACCATGCCTTGAGTATGGGGACCCTCGGTAGCATACGCCGTGGGCGTTGCGCAAACGTTGCGGCCCGGTATGATGAGCGCTCATGGCGGTGTAATTGAGCCAAACGCCGTTCGAAATAGATATAATAGTCGTATGCCACGCCTGACGCTCCACCTTTTCGGCCTACACCGCATTGAATTGGACGGTCGCCCCGTAGTGACCGACCGTCGCAAGACGCTGGCGCTCTTACTCTACCTAGCGGTGAATGGTCTGGACTACACCCGCGAAGCACTCGCAACTCTACTCTGGCCGAACCAGGACACCAGCCGTGTGCTGGCCTACCTGCGTCGTACGCTTTGGGAGATCAACCAGATCTTCGGCCCAGGTTGGATCCATATGAAGCGCGACATCGTCGGGCTTCACGATGATGCACGGGCAGAGATCTGGATTGATGTGTGCCGTTTTCGTACCCTGGTGGCCCAGAGTCGTACGTGTACGAATCAGCAGGAGGTTATCGCACTCTTGGATGAGGCTGTGTCGCTCTACCAGGGCGATTTTCTGGCTGGCTTGAGCCTCAAGGACTCCTCCCTCTACGAGGAGTGGGTCAGCCTGCAGGCTGAGGCTCTCAAGCGCGACTACTTCCTAGCCCTCGAGACTCTAGCCCAAGCCTGCGCTGGATGTGGTGAAATGAACCGGGCCATCGAGGTGGCCGCTACCTGGACAGCCCGCGATACCCTCAACGAGTCGGCACATGGGTTGCTGATGCAGCTCTATGCGCGTAATGGGCAGACCAGTGCTGCTCTGCGCCAATACCATGAGTGTGAGCGCCTCCTCGCGCGTGAGTTGGCTCTGGAGCCCTCTGTAGAGACGAAAGCACTCTTCGAACGGCTCAAGACTGATGCGGGACAGAGGGGTGTGGAACGAATCAGCGGCGGAAGCGGGGCTTCCCCACGCCACACGTTGCCCGCCTCCCCCTATGCCACCTCATTCTTTGGTCGACGCAACGAACTGGTCGAGATCGGAGCCCTGCTACGCGACCCGCAGGTACGCCTCGTCACCATTTTGGGGCCAGGTGGGGTGGGGAAGACGCGTTTAGCACTGGAAGTGGGTCGCCTCCAGAGCTCCGCTTTTGCCGACGGGGTCTGTTTTGTCCCTCTGGCCGCAGTATTGCAGCACGCCTATACGGTTCCGTCGATTGCCGATGCGCTTGGTGTACGTTTCACCGCCTCCGAAACACGCTCGCAACTCGAGCAACTGACGGAGTTTCTCGCCCCCCGCCATCTGCTGCTGATCCTCGATAATCTGGAGCAACTCCAGGCGGGGTCGTCTGCCCTCCCTAGGCTAGTTGAGGCGCTACTGGTGGCTGCCCCCGATCTGACGATCCTGGTCACCTCTCACGAGCGGCTCAACCTCAGGCAGGAGTGGGTAGTGAGCTTGGGAGGAATGCCGGTGCCATCTGCTGATGCCCACGATTGGGAGCAGTACAGCGCGGTACAACTCTTCATCCAGAACGCACGTAAGGCGGCCAGTGGGTTGCAGCTGGACGAAGCGGATCGGCGCGCCATTTGTCGTATCTGCCGGTTGGTGGATGGATTACCTCTGGGGTTGGAGTTAGCCGCTGCATGGGCACGAATCCTCTTATGCGAGGAGATCGCGACAGAGATCGAGCGCGGGCTAGACTTTTTGCAAACACCCTTCAAAAACGTGGTCGATCGCCACCAGAGTCTGCGTGCTGCGTTCGAGTACGCGTGGAGTTTTCTGAGCACAACAGGACAACAGGCCCTGATGCAGCTCGCTGTCTTTCGTGGCGGATTTCGCCTTGAAGCGTCATACCATGTCGCTGATGCTGGACTGCCTATCTTGGCAGAACTAGCCGACAAATCCTTTATCCGGCGCGACGAGGGTGGTCGTTTCGATATTCACCAGGCGCTCAAGCCATTTGTCCAAGAGAAACTGGCCAACGTTCCCGCGCAACATGCCGAAACGGTGGCCCGGCATAGCCGCTACTTTGCCGTATTCACCGATGAACATCGTCTGGCCCTTCGCGGTCACGGGCAACGCGCCGCGCTCGACGCCCTGACCGTGGAACTGGATAACATTCTGCTGGGATGGAGTTGGGCCATCACGCAGGGTAGCGAACAGGTGGTGCAGTTCTACTACGAGGGTCTCCTGCGACACTTCGATCTGCGTAACCGGTTTCACGATGGTGAGGCCCTCTTTCGGCAGGCGAGCGAACAGTGGCAGCTACGCTTTGGGAGCGAAAATGCTCCATTTGGCCTGCTCTTAGCCTGCCATGCCCTATTTTGCAACCGTCTCAGTCGGGTTGCACAGGCACACCAACTCCTGCTACGCAGCCTGGAACTTTTGCGTCGCCTCGATGCCCGGCCACAGCTGATGTTTGTCAATAGCCTGGTACTCTCGATCGTTCCCTTTGCGAACAATATGGCTGAAATCGAGCGTATTGCGCAGGAGAGTCTAACCTACTACCAGGAGCAGCACGACCGTTGGGGTATGGCTCAGATACTGCCGTTCTTCCACCGCATCAAAACTCCGCAGGGCCTACAGGATGCCATTCGGTTGCACAATGAAACCTTGGCGATCTACCGTGAAACGGGCGATTCCACCGGCTTGGCGACGACCCTCACCTCTCTCGGTGAGCTGCTGCACTACGCCGGTGACTACGAACATGCCCGACACTGCCACCAGTCGGCTCTAGAGCTTGCGCGGGAGCTCAACAACCGCCATGCTATTGCCGCGAGCCTGGACTATCTCGGCTTCATCAACCGTCGGCGGGGGGATTTTGCACTAGCTCGGGGCCAGCACGAGGAGAGCATGGAGCTTTCACGGGAGTTGGGTGATGCGTTGGGCATAGCTGGCTCTCTCGATAACCTTGGCCTCATCTGCCTTGACCAGCGAAACTACCAGGAAGCCATGGGCCTCTTCCAGGCTGCCCTGCCCCTGCGCCGTGAGTCGGGCCAACTGGGTGCAGTGGCGGTCTCCCTCGAACATATTGCTACTGCTGCCCTTGGTATGGAGGAGTTTGCCCTGGCTGAGGTTGCGCTCCGAGAAGCCCTTGCTATTCTCGCCCATGAACCGGAGTGGAAGCTCACCTCCCATGCGCTCAACCGCCTTGGCGATCTCGAACTGGCCCGTGGCAATATCGGTGAGGCTGAAACACACTACCGTGCTGCGCTCAGCCAGGCCCGTGCCCACGAGAGTATCACCGTGCTTCTCGATACGCTGCTCCGCCTCTCTGTTCTTGCCACCCTTCAAGGAGATCTTGGCCAGGCGGTGGAGTTGGCCGTCCATGTGCAGCAGCATCCCGCCACGGGGTTTGCTCTCAAGGCAGATGCGCATGAACAGTTGCTGCAGTTACAGCACATGGGTGTACACATACCTATAGTGCCAGCTACAGCTAGTGGCTGATACTCTCCACCCTAACAGGTGCGGGATTCGCGGCTCTCAGGCCCGCCTAACCGCAGAGCCTCACGGCCAACGGTAGGGGGTACCAGGTGGCAAGCGCAGACTCTCTTCACCCAAGCGACCCAGTCTTAGCACATCACCGTCCTGGTCGCGCTCCAGGCGTGCCCCTTCACTCCACTGCACCAGCCAGCCGTTACGCAGCAGTTCACCACTGATTGGCAAGCCCAGTTCGACGAAGCGATCCGGTGCAGTGGCAAAGCTCTCACAGAAGCGCTCACCTATTGCGGTGCCATCAGCACACTGTTCACCCCGCGTCGTCTCGGCCAGGTAGAGCCGTTGACCGAGTGGGCGGATACGCACCTGATCCGCGTGTAGTTCGAGGCAGAGCTGCGCGAAGCACTGCAGTCTTCCCCAGGCAAAAGGCACTACGGGGGTCAGCGGTAGTCCCGCTCGCTCGATAGCACCTAACTCAGCCCAGGCTTGCAACAGCCGCGCCGGGACAAACTGGCTACTCTCCTCGAAGAGCATTCCCCCTTGCCACCCCACCTCGATCATGGTGAGAGGTCGTGTCACCACCCCATCCTCCCCCGCTGCCCGTAGCCCCACCTCAAGTTGGTAGCGCCCATCGAGGAGTTCGGCTGGCAGAGCCATTGGCTGCAGGTGGCGTACCGCTGAACCCAGCGGCCATGCCGTGGCTGGGTAGGCACCGTAGAGGAGTGGGCGCTCATCCTCGAGCAACAGTGCACCTTCTGGGCTGGTCAGCCGCACCAGGAGGTGGAGTTCGGTGGTAGGAAGTGCACTCTCTAACCGCTGCCACTCCAGCCCAAGGGTGATCAGTTCACCTGGCTCATAGGTTACACCGACGGGGGGCGTGATGCTGAACTGTTTCAACTCTAGACCAGCCGCGATAACCGTACCAGGGGCGAGGGGTTGGGACGGGCCAGTGGCAATGGGACGGTAGAGATCGAGTGTGCCAAGTGAGCCATCATGGGCATAACTGCGCTGCAAGAGTGTGATCACCCCTGGGGTGAGCCAGTTGCCTAGGTAGTCGATGACGGCAAGGGGGAGGGTGCCATTTGCCAGTTCGTGGAGGAGCGCCTGCTCATCAGCCAGCCCTTGATCGAGGAGTTGACGTGCCTCAAATACCTGGAGGCGCAACTCAACCCCGGCTGCAGCAGCCGTCCCGGGGAGATCACTGAAAATACGTGGTCCCGCTGCCTGTACCTCGGTGACGAGTGCCGCTCCAATGCGACTCTGGGCAGCGAGAAGCTCAGCCTCACGTGCCATGTCGGCCCAGAGGCCGTAGCGTCCGAAGGCGAGCCGGGGTGGGCTGGGCTCAATCAGCCCCGCTGGACGCAGCCGTGTGGCATCCCAGAGCGGCGGGTAGTAGAGCAGCGACAGGCTGAGCAGGCCGAGGATCAGGAGTTGAGCAGTCTGCACCACGGTGGACATGGCTCCCGCTGGCACGCTCCGCTCCTCCATGTGGAGCAGCCCATAGGTCGCCAGCCAGATCAGTCCGGCGTAGAGCTCGAGAAAGTAGTTGCTGTAGGCTCCAACTTTCCCTACACCAACAGCGGTCACCACTCCTAGGAGGGTGTAGAGCAGTGGCAGTGCCAGGGGCTGATCCCGCCGCAGCCAGCGTAGGGCGACCAGACTCCCCACTGCTGCCGCACCGAGGGCCCAACGGAGCGTGATCTGCTGACGCCAGAAGCCTTGGGCGAGGTCTAATTCCCAACGGTTGGCGTTGGCGGCAACGACATGGAGGGCAAACCAGCCGCCACTGGCCCACTGGAGGAGCATGAAGAGCCCTCCCCCTACCAGGGCCATGGTCGCAAGGAGTCTGCCCAGCGCGATCGCTGCGCCACGACGAGCCTCGGGCGCTGCCCGCACGAGGCGCCAGAGCAGCCAGAGCGCTGCAGCACCCGGTGCAGCCAGGAGTGAGGGCTTGACAAAGAGCGCCGCAGTCAACAGCAGACCTACAGCCAGTAGCCGACGTGGGCCCGGGTGTGGTTCACGTATGAGCAGCAGGAGGGCCCACAATCCCAGGCAGAGCCCAAGCATATCCACCCGCATCAGCACCGCCCACTCGCGGACAATCGGCACACTCAGGAAGAGGAGCGCCAACAGGAGCGCTGGGCGGCGCCGATCAGGCCCGGGGGCGGCGAGGAGGCCCAGGGCGATAACCGTACCAAGGGTCGAGAGGAGAGCGATCAGACGTCCGGCGAGCAGCGCTGAACCGGTCAGTTGGGCGAGCCCGGCAGTGAGCAAGAGGTAGAGGGGGGGATAGTTGACGATCTGAAAGGGTGGCTCGGCGGGATCACGGTAGAGTTGCCAGATGGGCGTACCTGCACGCAGCCGGTCGACCTGAGCGAGTAGTGGTCCCTCTCCGTAGTCGATCGGGAAGGCGAACCGCAGGAGTTGGTACGCGTGATCGAAGAAGTAGAAGAGGTAGAGCCCGGCGAGCAGGGCGAGGATGATCTGGGCGATACGTACGGGTAGTTGGAACGATGGGATCTTCATGAGCGCATAGTATCGTGCTTGTCTGCCAGATCCCTACGCATCTGCCCGCAGCACAATCTGCAGCAGACCGGGTGGCTTACGATCCAGCAGTTGGTAGGCTTTCTCCGCCTCACTCAGCGCCATCCGGTGGCTGATGAGCTCGGTCAGGCGCAGATGGGGTAATAGCGCGGCCACGGTCGTGGCACGCCGTCCGTGGTCCCAGCGTGGCCAGGTCTCCGGTGCGAGCTTGCCCACCTGCGACGAGCGGAGGGTCAGGCGGCCACGGTGGAAGCGCGCCCCCAGGTCGAGGTGCACTGGCTTGTGGCCATACCAGGAAGCCACCACCACTACTCCCTCGTCGAGCAGCAACTCAAGTGCCATCTGCAATGCGCTTGGTGCACCGCTCACTTCAACCACCAGATCAGCTAGGCGACCATTGTTGTGGGCCCGTAACTGCTCACTCACCTCATGAGTGGGCTCGAGGGCAGCTACCGCACCAGAACGGAGGGCTAAGGCCCGTCGGTGTGGGTCGGGCTCAACGGCTATCACACGCGCACCGGCCAGACTCAGCATCTGGGTCGTCAGGAGGCCAACCACCCCCTGGCCAATCACCACCACGCTCTCCCCCAGGCGCGGTGCGGCGTCGTGGGTGATGTTGAGTGCCGTTTCGGCATTCGCATAGAAGAGGCCAAGCTCGGGGTCGAGCCCCGCGGGTAAGGGGATAGCCAGATAGGCCGGAAGGATGTAGCAACTCTGGTGGGGGTGAAGGGCAAAGATGAGTTGCCCCGGCACGAGATGGGTAACCCCAGCCCCAACGTCGATCACCCGTCCAACGCTGGCATAGCCATACTTGATCGGAAAGGCGAAACTCCCAGCGAGGGTGGGCAGATCGAGCGGCAACCCTGGGTCAACCTGGCCACGGTAGACGAGGAGCTCGGTGCCGTGGCTAATGGCTGAGGCGATTGCTGCCACCCGTACCTGGTCTGGTCCAGGTAATGGTACAAGCTCCTCGCGCAACGCAACCTGGCGCGGTGCAGTGAACCAGACAGCATGGGCTGTGTGCATGCTCCTCATGGGTAGACCAGATCGCCTTCAATGATCTGATCGGCACCGAGCGCGGTCACCCGTACGCCACTCAGATGGTAGGCATCGGCTAGGCGGCTAATTCCCAGATCACCGATGGCACTCAACCCCTCACCAAGGATCTTGGGGGCAACACAGACAACCATGCGGCTGGCCAGCCGAGCGCGCAGGAGTGCGGTGATGAGCCGCGATCCCCCCTCAACCATCAGCGAGGCAATACCCCGCGCAGCCAACTGCTCCAGGAGCAACTGGAGATCGATCCCACCAGCAACCCCTGTAGGCAGTGGGAGGAGGGTAGCCCCCAGGTCTGTGAGGTGGCGTTGTCGCTCAGGGTCGGCGTAGGGGCCATGGGCGATCAGTGTACCGGACGCGGCACCATCACGGAGCACCGCCGCGCTGCGTGGCGTACGTAGGGTCGTATCGACAACGACCCGAAGAGGGTTACGTCCCGGAACAAGGCGCACCGTCAGCCGTGGATCGTCGGCCAACACAGTACCCACACCAACCATGATCGCATCATGGCTGGCGCGCAACTCATGGGCCAGGCGGAGCGACTCCGCACCGCTAATCCACTGCGAACTTCCAGTGCGGGTAGCCATGCGCCCATCAAGGGTCTGGGCGTAGGTGATGGTGATCCGGATGTCAGGCAAGGCATCCCTCCACAACTGCTGCTGCTCCTGCGCGTACTCATCCCCTACGGCGCACAATCTCCACAACTGAGCCTGCAAGAACCGTATCATCAAGACGGACATTTGGCTTGTGGACACGCACCTCGACCGCATGCACCATGGGGTGATCGTCCAGGATCGCTGCAGCAATCCGCTCAGCAACCGCCTCAGTGAGGTGCAGTGGTGGCCCCTCAACAATGGTGCGGGTGCGCCGGTAGACCGTACTGTAGTCGACCGTGGCGGTGAGATCATCACCTATCCCGGCGGCGCGGAGATCGAGATGCAGCGCCACATCAACCACAAAGCGCTGGCCAAGGCTCTGCTCCTCTGGGCGAGTGCCATGGTAGCCAAAGAAGATCATGCCCTCGAGGCGAATGCGGTCATGTTCCATACGGAAGCTCCACCTTTTCAGCCATCAGACCATACATCAGTGGGATAGCGGGGAGATCGGCAGGTGGCAACCAGCGGTTTCCAGGGGCAGGACGCATACGTGAGAAGGGTCGCTCACCATTCACATAGGCGTACTCGCGGAGGGTTCGTAGGACGAGCCCGGCCCCGGCCAGCGCGCTGACCACCTCACCAATACCCCAACAGAAGAGGTGGCACGGCTCTGGGTTGCGGAAATCGACCATCCCCGGATCGTGGCCACCTGGTGAAAGTCCACCGGCAGCAGCCCCAACGTAGTCACCCACACCATCCAGGGTCAAGGGCGCCCCACCCGTGGGATAGGCATGGGCCAGGCTCCACTCCACATCGAACATGTTGGAGCTCGGGTGGAACTCCATCAGGACAAAACGCCCCCCACGATCCAGGGCTGCAGCAACCCCTGCGGCGAAGGTTGTCAGATCGTGGAGCCAGCAGATCGCCCCGTAGCCGCAGTAGATACGCCTGAAGCGGGCCGCTGGTAGCTCAGCTAGGTAGGAGTAGACATCTGCGCGCACGAACTCGGCCCGCAGCCCACTGGCCACACTGAGCCGTTGTGCTGCCTCAATGGCCGCATCACTGATATCGACGCCAACGGCGTGGGCCCCCAGGGCAGCCATGCTGAGCGTATCAGCACCGGTGTTACAGAGCAGGTGGAGGAGTGGTTGGTCAACGAGCTCCCCCAGGAGCTCACGCTCCTCTGGAAAGAGGGTCAGCCCGCCACTACGCAGAAACGCCGCCATGCCAGGCCGGTGGCTCTCATGGGCTGCCACTACTGCATTCCACGAGGCGCGATTCTGCTCACGGATGGCAACCTGAGCATCCTGTTCGGGTAGAGGCTGAGTCATGGACCCTCCTCATCATCAGCTTCAAGCCCAAAGAGACGCAGCCACTCCTCAACTTCAGCTGCTGAAAGTGGGCGATCATTACGCTTAGCCTGGATGGAAGCCTTGGGCTGATCGAGGGCCGCCAACCGCCGCGCAAAGGCCTGGGCGCTCAACACGGGCACTCCGTGGGCCTGAGCGGCGCCAGCCACAGCTCGATCCGAACTGACCACCAACCACTCGCTGCAGCGGCGGATGGCCCTGATGCGCCGGATCAACTCACTATCCGCATTGGCCGGCATACGCACGAAGTGGGCCTCAACCCCGTAGCCATTCAGATTACCGGGGTGGCCGTAGACGCCTCCGTCGAAGATGACCACAATCTTTCGTCCGCGGCGGCGCGCAGCGTAGCGCCGCAGCACCATCACCAAGCGCGCTTCGTCGTCAGGATCGGCGAGATCGATGCCAGGCAACTGGCCAATGAGGTTATGACCGTCAATAAGAATAGGCATACCCTTCCATTGTACCATTGACCGTGCGGAACGCGACGTAGCCCCCCGCGCTGCAGGATATGGCCTTAACAGGGAGTTAACCCTATACGCAACAACCTTTAATTTTTTCATGTAAGTGTGGTGGTACTATCATGCCGTGCTGCAAGCTCGTGATCATGTGGCTGTGCGCCTGGTGCCAGCGCGTAGCTGGGCTCTAGCGCGTCGGCGTGTGTTTCCGTGGAGGTAGTGCCATTGAGCATCGACCATCTGCTCAGAACCGAACAGTCTCACCTGCCGCAACAGCTCACCCGCCGCGATCTTCTCAGGAACTGGCTGGGGCTCGGCATGGCGGCAGTACTCCCGCACCAGCTTCAGGTAGAGCAGCCTCCTGCCCGTTTCGCCGTGATTGGTGATTTTGGCCTGGCCGGAAGTGCTGCAGCCGCCGTCGCCGAGCTCGTCCATGATCGTGAACCAGACTTTGTCGTTACGACGGGTGACAACAACTACCCGAGCGGCGAGGCGGCAACGATCGATCGTAACGTGGGTTCCTACTACCACCGCTACATTGCACCCTACAAGGGCATCCATGGACGTGGGGCCGACAGCAACCGTTTCTTTCCCGTGCTTGGTAACCATGACTGGGACAGTGGCTCCGCTAAACCCTACAGCGACTACTTTACCCTACCGGGAAATGGGCGCTACTACAGCTTTGGCTGGGGACCACTACGCTTTTTCATGCTCGATAGTGCACTCAGTGAGCCTGACGGCTACCGGTATGCGACGCGTCAGGGCGACTGGTTCCGCAGTGTAAGCCGGCGCTACGATGAGCCCTGGCGCATCGCGGTCTTCCACCACTCCCCCTACTCCTCGGGCCACCACGGCTCCTCCACGTGGATGCGCTGGCCGTTTGCTATGCTCGGGATCGATATCGTACTCAGCGGTCATGATCACAACTACGAGCGTCTGCATCTTGACGGTATAACCTACCTCGTAAACGGGCTTGGTGGCGGATCGCGCTACAGGGCGGGGTCGCAGCAGAGCGAGGGCAGCCACACCTTCTTTAACCAGGATTGGGGGGCGCTCTTCGTTGAGGCTACCAGCAGACGTCTCCACTTCGAATTCGTCACGATCTCAGGGCAGACCGTCGACAACTTCTCACTCATCACTGCGGTTCGGAGGGAAAACGGTGCGCCATTCACGCCTGAAAAGCCGCCCTATTCTTAGCCTTGCCCTGTTCGCCCTCCTCATCCTGGCTGTACTGGGTTATGGGGTTGGGGGATCACAGCCCACGGCTGTAGCAAGCGAAGCGTCGACAGTGGTACAGGCCCCACTGGCAGCAGGAGCGACTCGGGCTGCTGAAACCGTCCTTCCCACGCCGAGGCCGACAACGGCGGCGAGTCGGAGGGCAGCACCACTCGCCTCACGCTTCGTGGCTCGGCCCGGCGACCGGGTAACCTGGGTACGGCCAGGAGTTGTCCACATCCAACGAACGACTACCGACCCGTTACGCATCAATCTCCTACTCTTCGACCTTGTCGACCCCGCCTTTGAACTGAAGGTGCGGGTCGGTTGGGGGTGGCTCTCGGGACGCCACCGTACGACAACCATGGCTAACGAGATGGACGCGCTGGCAGCAGTCAACGGTGACCTCTTCTCAACGGACAATGGCGCACCCCAAGGTCTGATGATGACCGGCGGACAGGTGCTGACCGCACCTAAGTACCGTGCTACCTTTGCCTGGAGTCGCGACTCTGGCCCCTTTATCGGCTACTTCACGCGCGAGTGGACGTGGCTGGCTGAGGTCGAGTCTGCAGATGGGGCACGTAGCCCGGTGACGCTGCTCAACATGCGCTGCCCCCGCGACCAGATCTGCCTCTTCAACAGCTTTGCCCGTACCGTGCCTGCCCGTGAAGGCGAGGTGCGCGTCCTTCTAAACCAACGGGGTCTCGTCGAGCAGATAGTCCGTGGTGAGGCGCTCACGATCAAGCCGGGGAAGCAGGTGTTGGTCGGTAGTGGCTTGGGCGCACGTTGGCTCCTCGCCCAGGCCGATCTGGGCGATAAGCTGATCGTGCGCACGACCACCGACCCACCTCTTGCCCGCTTCGATGAGGCGATCAGTGGCGGGCCAATCATCCTGAGCGGTGGGGCCTTCGTCCAGGATTGCCTGTGTGCCCTGCACGATTGCAGCCAGACCAGAGAGCCAGAAGCGAAGCTCATCTGTGAAGATTTCAGCACCGACTGGAAACTACGCCACTACCTCGGCGTACGCATGCCACGTACGGGCGTTGGCTTCGATCGTAGCGCAACGACGCTGATCGTTGCCGTGGTGGATGGCTATCAGCGTGGCTATAGCCGTGGGGTGACCCAGCGTGAGTTCGCCGACCTGTTCCTCGAATTCGGCGCCGACACGGCAATGGAGCTCGATGGAGGCGGTTCTTCAACGATGGTTCTCGAAGGATCCCTGGTGAACCGTCCGCCAGATCAGACGGGCGAGCGCTACGTCGCTAATGCCCTGCTCCTGTTCTGGCGTGACATAAGTGAGTAGAGGTGGCGATGTTTCCGCGTAAGCAGTGGTTCTCTACGCTGCTCTTCTCCCTGCCCCTGATCCTGCCGCTGCTCGGAGTGGTATGGGTGGCTCGACTAGATCTCTCCCCGCAACAGCAGGCTGCACCGACCGTTGCACCGACCGTTGCACCGACCGTTGCACCGACCGTTGCACCGACCGAGCCAGTGCCCGATCCTACAGCGACTCCGGAGCCGAGTCCGAGACGGTCGCTGAGTCTGCTGACCCCCACCGATCCACCCTACATCCCCATCCTGATGTACCACTATGTCCGCGAGGTGGAGGAGTCGGTCGACCCCTTGGGTTTCCGCCTTTCGGTGCGCCCCGAACGCTTCGTCGAGCAGTTAGCCTGGCTGCGCGATCAGGGCTACGAGACGCTCCTCATGCGCGAATTGGCGGCATGTCTGCGTGGTGAGCTGCGCTGCCCTGCGCGAAGTGTCGCCCTAACCTTTGATGATGGCTATAGCGATCAGTTTCAGGCTGCCCTCCCTGCTCTGCAGCAGTATGGCTTTCGTGCAACCTTCTACATCGTCACGGGCCATGTCGGAAGAGAGGGCTACATGGACTGGGAGCAGCTGGAGCAGCTGCGAGATCGTGGAATGGAGGTTGCTGCTCACACGGTCAGCCACGCTGACCTGGCGTCTCTGCCACTGGAGCAGGCCCTCGTCGAGATCAACGGATCGCGTGCAGCCCTGGAAAGCCGCCTGGGGGTCGATGTTGTGAGCTTTAGCTACCCAGCAGGTAGTTACAGCCCCGAGCTCGCCAGAACGCTCTGGGAAGCTGGTTTCACCAGCGCCGTTACCACCGCTCAGCATGACGACCTGTCGCACCTCTACGAGCTGCCGCGTCGACGTGTTCTGGGAGGTGAAACGATCGCGGGCTACCCCTGGTACTTTCGTCCACTACCCAGGGAGGGGCGATGAGACGGATGCGCCGCCGTGGCCGCTGGTACGCGGCTTGCGCCAGCACGGTCGCCTTCTGCGCACCCCCCCCTGTTGCGTGAAGCCCGTTGCAGCCGGAGTCGCCCCACCATCCTACCCCTGATCGACTCCCCTCTGAGGGGCAGATGCGCTGCTGCGCGACCGTGGGATCTTCACATCGGCTTAAAGCTTGCTCTATCGTTGCTTAATCTTCGTGTGCGATAGTTCTTCCCAATCAGGGTCTCCGTCAACCACTGGTGGCTCCAGCGCCGCCCGCGAGGTACCGCCCCCCTCGGGTGGGTTCGGGGCATGGCTCGGTTCTGGCCGGGCTGTCGTTACAGCCCGGTGGTACCGAGGCTGAGGGGGCTGCTCTCTGGTAGAGGTGGCTCGCCGCGCCTCCCCTCTGGAGCTGGTCTGTTGCTCACAGCCGCCGTCTGCGTCGCTCTGTCTACTGAGGAGGTTCTATGCACCTGGATCACGGGCTCCTGATGACCCGCCGGTCCGTGTTGGGTATGATGCTAGCCACAACGGCCGCGGGCGTGCTCACGGCTTGTGGGCGGGCCGTACCAGCCCCACGCCCCCGGCCGTCGGCCGGGGTAGGCTACGCCTGGCCCACACCCTGGAGTGGGCGGGCAAGGAGCTACTCGCTCCCGCATCACCGCTGCGCTTCTTCCCGCCGGTCGATATGCTCTACAGCCGTCTTGTGTACCTCGATGAGGCTGGGCGCCTTGCCCCGGATCTCGCCACCTCCTGGGAGGCTGATGCCACCGCCACCCAGTGGACCTTCAAGCTGCGCGAGGGTGTGACCTTCCACAATGGCAAACCCTTCACGGCTCAGGATGTGCTCTACACCTCGAGCATCGACTCGTACATGATCCCGATGAGTGTGGCCTACAAGCAGTGAATCTGGCCGTCGCTCGCGGCGAACGCCTCGGGATCGTCGGTGAGTCGGGATGTGGCAAGAGTACCCTCGCTCTGGCGCTCCTCGGTTTTCTCCGCTCAGGTGGCCTGCTGCTGGATGGGAGTGTACGCTTCGACGGTGCCGACCTGCTACGTCTCGCGCCTACAGAGTTGCAACGCCTGCGCGGTAGCCGAGTCGCCCTCGTGCCGCAGAATGCTGGTCAGTCGCTGAACCCGAGCATGGCGATCGGCGCCCAGGTGGCTGAAATCCTCACCTTCCATCGCCGCCTCGGCCGCTCCGCCGCCCGCGAACGTGTCGTGGAGCTCCTCGGACAGGTGTACCTCCCAGCGCCCGCGGCTCTGGTGCGGCGCTACCCCCACGAACTCTCCGGTGGCCAGCAGCAGCGCGTCGCGATCGCCATGGCCCTCGCCGGCAGAGCGCCGCGCACGTGCGGTCGCCCTGCTCGAGCAGATGCGCCTTGGTGCCCACTACCTCGATCGTTACCCTGACCAACTCTCAGGTGGTGAGAAGCAGCGGATTGCCATCGCCCGCGCCTTCGCCGCCGAGCCGGAGGTGCTCCTGTGTGATGAGGTGGTCTCGGCTCTCGATGTGTCGGTGCAGGCGGCGGTGCTCGCACTCCTGGCGGAGCTCCAGGCTGCGCGTGGTGTTTAGCTACCTGTTCATCTCCCACGATCTCGCACTGGTACGCATGGTGGCCGACGAGGTGGCTGTGCTGTACCAGGGCCGTCTGTGTGAGGTCGGTCCCACCAGGCATGTCTATGCTGCACCCTTCCACCCATACACCGCAACGCTGCTCGCGGCCGTACCCGAACCTGTGCCTGGTCGGAGCCCACGGGCCCTGAAGCACGAGTCGTCCCTCGGAGTGGTGCCAGCCCACGGCTGTCCCTTCTTCCAGCGTTGCCCACGCCGTATCGAGACCACGTGCGCTCAGATCGATCCACCATGGCGCCTGGCCGAGGGCGGTCACGCTATTCGCTGCCACCTGACCCTGGAGCAACTGAGTGAGCCGATCGAAGTTCTGCCGCTGTACGCCTCTGCGCCGAGCCGCACGGCGTATGACAAACCTCATAGCTAGAAGGAGAAGCTTATGTACCAGCAACCACCACTCGTCGGCGCTGCCATGCCTATCGCCGATCTACCGGAACATCTGGACTGGATCCTGGGGGGGCAGCGCGACCTCGAGTTGTGGGATCCCTCCTACGGGAGCGTGCTCGATGGCCATTGGCGAACCCTTGCGCGCGAGGCGCGCAGCATGCTCAATGGCTACACTGGACGGCTCGGCATCCACGGTCCATGGAACGGCCTGCCCCTCACCTGCCCTGATGCGCAGGTGCAGCGTCTGGTGGCTGAGCGTCTCATGCAGGGGCTAGAGTTCGCGGGGGCGGTTGGTGCTACCCACATGGTTGTGCATAGCCCCTTCGACTTCTTCGGTAGCCCCCACGTCGTCCATACGAGGAGCACCGGCCTGGCGGAGGAGCTTGAGTTAGCCCACGGAACCCTTGAGCCAGTCTTACCTATCGCCCGGCAGATCGGCTGTACCCTGGTCGTCGAAGTCTGCTCCGATACCAACACCCGTCCCTTGATCGAGTTGGTGCAATCGTTCGCGGGCGAGACTGTGCGGCTAAGCCTCGACGTTGGTCACGCCCTCGTGATGCAGCGCGCCGGTGGACCCCCTGCCGATCAATGGGTTCGCGATGGTGGCCCGCTGCTGGCCCACCTGCACCTCCAGGATAATGATGGCCTCTTTGATCGCCACTGGGCACCGGGCGAGGGGAACCTCAACTGGTACGCGCTGTTCGAGGCCCTCAGTACGCTCGATCAGCGGCCACGCCTACTCCTTGAGCTTGCCAACACCCGTAAGATCGGGGCGGGTGCAAGCTACTTGGCGAACCGCGGCTTCGTGCGCTGAGCAGCTACCTGCCCTGGCTGGTCGAAGTGTGCCTATGGTGTCGTCGTGGGTTGGATCGTACCGGTCGGCTCAGGCGTTGGCGTCGTTTCTGCGGTAGTCGTGGCCTCCGGCGTTGGCTGTGCTTCATCTTCGGGTGAGGGCAAGGGGGTTGGTGTCGACGGGGTACGCAGGAGCAGATCGACGGTAGGGAGTGTGCTAACCAGACTCACCCCCGCCGGTAGTTGCACCTGCGGCTGAAGGCTGTAGAACCCCTCACCTAGCCCCGTCACATCGACTAGGGCACGGAGGGGATTCTGTGCCAACTCGGCAAGTGCGTTGCTGCTGCCGGCTACCGTCACATTCAGCAGCGTGGGGTTGAGGGTAAAGAGCAGACCGGGGCTTAGCCCGATCAGCTGGATCTGAGCCGGCAACTGAGCCTGGAAGAGCTGATCGATCGCGATAATCTCAACGATCACGGTCACGGTCGCAGGCTCACCTTCACGTGGTGAGGTGCCCTCTGGAAAGACAACCGGCAGATTGACGCTGATCGTCTGCTGTGACCCAGCGAGATCCAGCGGCACCGTCCTGAGTAGATCAACCGTATCGAGCGGGCCTGAGCTGCCGGCCAGTGCAATCAGGGGCGGGGTGACCATGACACTCCGTACGCTATAGCCAGGCCCAGGTAACCCCTGGATCAGCGGTTCAATGGGAACGAGTTTCAAACCAACGACGGGGTTAATTGGTACCTGAACTGTCACCGTGGCCGGTTCGAGGCGCACCCCCTCAACCGCTTGCCCAGTCGCGTCAAAGGGGGTCAGATCAAGGGGCGCAACGTAGGTCGCCCTGAGTTGCTCGATGTTGACGAGTGCGCGTACCTCGCTCACGCGCAACACACGGCTCTGCGGGCCACTCACCCTCACCAAGCTCAGGCTCTCCCCACCAAAGCTGACCCGTGGCTCACCACGCTCAAAGCTGAAGGGTAAGTTGCCCCGGATCTCAACCCGAATCGGTACGGACTGCGTACTCAACTGTTCGAGTCTGACCGTCACTGCAGATGGCTCAACCCCGTCGGGGGCAACATTGATCGAGATATTGCTCCGCGTAGCCTCCACATTGAGCGGCACCACATGCTCACCTGGGCCAAGCTCACTCAGGTTGGCGACCACACGCACATCAACTTGGCGTAACGTGGCGAGTTGGCGCCGGTCGGTGCGTAGGGTGACATCGATGTTCGGGAAGATCTGGCTAGGTAGCCCATTGCTGTCCACCACCACTAACCCTTCACCGAGACCGACCACTTGTAGCGTCATGTCCGGGAACGTGATCGTCTCCTCGGGATTCTCGCTGAATGAGACAAAAGCCCAGATGCTGAAGCTGATGCTGAGAGCGAGGAGGAGCCGTAACAGCGAGGCGCGCAGGGTTTTCATTTGCGTCTACCGGCCTGGTGAAACGGCGGGTCTATCGCTCACCAGGGGTTGGTCTACTTGATCAGTTACGACCAGGTCTACACTGTCGGAACCGTTGCGTCGTCGAGTGGTACACGGAGCAGATCGGCCAACATTGTGCGCAGACGCGCCTCGGTGAGATAGCTCACCAGACGTCCATCCTGCACGAGTGAGATAGCTCCCGTCTCCTCCGAAACGACCACCGCGAGTGCGTCGCTCTGTTCGCTGATACCCTTGGCGGCGCGGTGGCGTGTGCCATAGCGGCGTGGGCCGATCACATCTTCGCTGAGTGGCAAGACCACGTTGGCCGCCAGGATACGGTTACCACGCACGATCACGGCCATGTCGTGGAGCGGAGAGTTGGGATAGAAGATATTTAAGAGCAGCGGCATCGAGATACGTGAGTCGAGCAGCACGCCACGGTCGGCGTACTCCTGGAGTTGGCTTGAGCGCTCGATGACCATCAGTGCGCCAATATTTTGCTGTGAAAGTTGCTGAGCCGCACGGGCAATGGTATTGATGGTATCGACCAACTCCGAGCGGTTGAGCCCGGCAAGCGGACGGCTGAGGAGCTCTGATGAGCGCCCCAAGGTCTCAAGGGCACGGCGGAGCTCTGGCTGGAAGAGCACCGGTACCCCGACGATCAGCGTTGGGGCGATAATCGTACTGAGCAGCCAGGAGAGTGTCGTGAGCTGATCACGAGCCACCGTACCCACGAAGATCGCGAGGGCGAGGAGGATACCAACACCGCGTAGCAACTGCACGGCACGGGTGCCACGGATAACCCCGAGCAGCCAGTAGCAGAGAGCTGCAACAATCAGGATATCCAGGATCGCGAAGGGCGAAGTGAGTGGATTGAGACGCGCCCAGATACGGGTGAGATCCATAAGCAGAACGTGGACTATACGGGCGTATGAATTGCTTCATACCGTCGGCACAGATGCCCCCCCTCCCAACCCCCCCCGCTGGGGGGAGGCTTCCGGCTCCCTCCCCCGTTGGGGGAGGGGTGGGGTGAGGGCAAGAGGTACTAACGTGCTGAAGCAGTACAGGGCTACACTATCCCTTACAGCGTACAATCCTCAGGCCCCTCTGTCAACGGGATTCCCTCCCGTACCTGTTGACACCTCGCGTAGAACCAGGGCAGGTTGTAGGCTGGTCACCCTACGCATCAGGGAGCCGGGGTCACCGCATCCAGCAGCAGTTCGGCAACATCACGGCGCCGCAACGTTGCATCGCGCCCGGTGTTCTTTGCCGCATCTTCGAACATGACCATGCAGAAGGGGCAGCTGACCGCCAGCGTCTGGGGCTCGTTCTGGGTCAACTGCTCCAGACGGATGTAGTTGACCTGTTCTTTCCCCCAGCCCTCCATCCAGACATTCCCCCCGCCACCGCCACAGCACATGGCACGTTCACGGTTTCGCTCCGGTGCCTCAACGAGCTGCAGACCAGGAATAGCCGTCAACAGCTCCCGAGGTGCGTCGTAGATATCGTTGTAGCGTCCGATATAACAGGGATCGTGGTAAGCGACCTGCTCCTGCAGCGGTGTGACCGGCTTCAGTCGCCCCTCCGCAACTAGGCTTGCCAGCAACTCCGTATGGTGCACCACCTCATAGCTGGTGCCAGCCCCGCCCCCAAACTGCGGATACTCATTCTTGATCGTGTTGAAGCAGTGCGGGCAGGTGGTCACCACCTTCTTAAAGGCGTACTGCTTCATCGTCGTAACATTCTGCTGGAGCTGCGACTGGAACAGCAACTCTTCGCCCATACGCCGGGCGGGATCACCGTTACACGTCTCCTCGTCGCCGAGAATGGCGAAGTCTACGCCAGCCTGCTGGAGTAACTGGACAAAGGCTCGGGCAACCCGTTTGCTCCGCTCGTCGTAGCTAGGTGCACACCCAACCCAGTAGAGTACCTCAGCCTGCTCCTTCTCGGCCATCACTGGCACGTTAAGGCCAGCGCTCCACGCCGTACGTTCACGCGCCGGTAGACGCCACGGGTTACCCGCACGCTCGATCCCCTCAAGCACCCGCTTGACACCTTGTGGCACCTCGCTCGCGATCATAGTCAGATGGCGCCGCATCCCAACAATGTCATCAACATGCTCAATCATGGCCGGACACTCGTGCACGCAGGCGTAGCAGGTGGTACAACTCCAGAGTTCGTTCTCGGTGAAGAGTTGCCCATAGAGGGGGATCGTCTCCACATCCGATGGAGCCTGACGCCCCTCAGCAGGAGTGGCCGCCGCGAGATTAGCCACGAGCTTGACCGTTCCATCCTTGAACTGGATCGGTTTCTGGTGGACCAGATCGTGTAGCTTCGTGATAAGGAACTTCGGAGAGAGATCCGACCCCGAGGCGTGGGCTGGGCAACTCGCCTGACAGCGTCCACAGCGCATACAGGCATCAAGATCCAGCCGATGTTTCCAACTGAGATCACTCAGGGTGGCAATGCCAAGCCGTGGCTCGTCCTGCTCAATCGCCTGTTCCAGATTAGGAATCGGCTCGATCGAGCCGTTCGGCCCACGATCCTGGAAGAAGATGTTTAACGGCACGTAGAAGATATGCCGAAACTTACTGAAGGGGAGCGTCGCAATGAAGGCCCCGGTAGCAGCAGCGTGGGTAAACCAGAGCAGTTGATGGAGGCCGAGGGCGATCGGATTCCCATCGCCGAGACCAACGGCACGAAAGAGCGTGGCGAGGGCGAAACCAATAAAGGAGAGGCGTGCCCATGGTTGAGCATAGACGACAGCAGAGCTCACGAGGGCGCCATTTGCGTCATGGGCTGCAATCACCTGGTTCGCGATGCGTAACCCCTCGACGAGAAAGCCACCGATACCCAGGAAGAGCATGGTGCCTAACACCCAGGCGTCAGTGCGCCGACTGTCCAGACGAGCATCGCGTACCCGGTAGCGTCGCCAAGCGGCCCAGACGAGACCGGCCACAAAAACGAGCCCTAGGGTATCCATGATCAACTCGTAGCTCTGGTAGAAGCCGCCTACCAGGATTTTGCCGGCATCCTCACCCATCAGCGGGAGCGTAAAATCCTCCTCGACCGCGATGATATCCGTACCAATGAAGAGGGCAAGAAAGCCAAAGAAGATGAGGGCGTGCATGGTACCAGGGCGCCGATCGCGTAACACCTTCTTCTGGCCAAACACCTGAGCCAGCAACTCAAGGAGACGGGCAGGGATCTGATCGATACGCGCGTTAGGTCGCCCCTTACGCCACAGCGCAATATCGCGCAGGATGCCCCAGGTCATGACCACGGTGGTTGCTAGGACCAGCGTGTAGAGGAAGAGTGAACCTGCAGGCTGCGGGATGTTCCAGTAGATTTCGCGAATGGCGACAATCTGCTCCTCCATACGTCAGCCTCATCTTTCTGGTAGAATCGTTTACATAGTTCAAATCTTTTGCATATCATACCATATACGAGCGAGTGGATGTCGGGGTATGCCTCAACATCCACTCGCTCACTCCATGGAAGCCCTTCGCGAACCAACCCAATATCGTCACCGACCCAACGGTGGAGCGCAGATGATCGCCACCGGTTTGCCAACGCTCTGCGTCAGCACGACAACCAGTGGGCGTCCAGTGGCTTGGCTCAGCTGCCGGGCCAACTGATCACTATCGAGGGGGGATCCACGCTTCTTCACCGTGATCGGACCGGCCTCCAACTCGCGTAGCACAGCCCGTAGCCGCTTCAGGCCAAACGGGAGCCACGTTAACACCGGCCAGACACGCACAAAGGGGCTGGTCGTTGGCTCTGGTGCAGTCAGGTAGGCGATCTGGGGATCGAGTTGGGCGGCGTCCAGCATGTGCGCAAGGTCGCGCACCAGACCTGCACGGATCACCGCCGGGTCGGGCTCATAGAGAAATGCGGCGGGCGGTCTGGTACGCGCCACTCGTTCGACAGGTTGTGTAGCCGAAACCAAGGTGTCGGTCGTTACCCGCCCATCGGGATGGGTGCGCAGCAGGGTTGCACGGCGCGAAGTGGTTGCCAATGGTCCACACCAGAGTGCTGCTTCTTTTAAGTCTCCATTGAGCGAGACAAACTCTAATTCGGCGTCGGCTGGCAACAGTTCGGGATCGATCCCCGGCGCCAGCTTGAGCGCCAGGGCCGGTGTCGTCAGGCACCAGCCCAGCACATGGCTGAGGGGTGGCTCGTAGGCTTCGGGGCTAAAACGGCGCTCTCCCCCGCGTCGCCGACCGGGATCACAGAAGAGCAGGTGGGCCGAAGGGGGGGGCTCAACGAGGAGATCGCGGCAGAGTAAGGTCACCTGCTGCTCTAGGCCGAGCGCCTGCAGATTTGCTTGGCAGATCGCCAGGCGCAGGGGATCACGATCGACCGCTGTCACCTGAGCACCAGCCAGAGCAGATGCGATTGTATCGCCACCAATGCCACAGCCAAGATCGGCAACTGCTCGATCGTAGGTGACCAGACGCGCTGCGCGATGGGCAGCCACAGGGGCGGCACTTGCCTGCTCCAGGGCTTCACGAATGAAGAAGAGGCGCTCGGCGTGGGGAAACTTTGCCGCGGCCCGGCGACGCAACAGCGTCAACTCAAGGGCAGCCGCGGCAAACGCAGGAGGGAAGCGACGGCGGAGCCGCTCCAACTCGGGTAGCAGGTCAGTCTCGGCAAGTGGGTGGTGGGCAAGCTCTGCCAGGAGGGTGGTACCAGCGGGTGAGCAGAGCCATGAGAAGGTGGCGAGGTCCAAAGCGTGACTCAAATCAGCGTGGTAATGACACAGGAGGTGTGGTGGGCGAAGCCTACCACACCTCCCTGCCTTGTGCACAAACCTTCCCTAGTCGGCGGCACCCTTCACCTTGACCACATCAGCGTGGATGCGCGCAGCAGCGGCATCAGCCTGCTTCTTCGCGACTGCCGGCATCAGTTCACCTGCTTCCTGAGCGCGCCAGCACGCGGCGAAGTGACCACCGCCGTAGTCAACAAAAGGTGGTTCCTCCTGCTTACACTTCTCAATTGCGAGGGGGCAACGCGTATGGAAGTGGCAGCCTGAGGGCGGGTTGAGTGGGCTAGGCACATCACCCTCAAGGATGATCCGCCGGCGCTGCCTCTCCACCTTAGGATCGGGGATGGGCACCGCCGACAGGAGTGCCTGTGAGTAGGGATGGAGGGGCATGCTATAGAGCTTCGGCCCTTCGGCAAGCTCAACGATCTTCCCCAGGTACATCACCGCGACGCGGTCGGAGATATGCTTCACCACGCTGAGGTCGTGAGCAATGAAGAGGTAGGTCAGCCCAAGCTTATCCTGGAGCTCTTCAAGCAGGTTAACGACCTGAGCCTGAATGGAGACATCGAGCGCCGAGACCGGCTCATCGCAGACCACGAACTTGGGTTCGACGGCGAGAGCGCGAGCGATGCCAATACGCTGGCGCTGACCACCCGAGAACTCGTGGGGGTAGCGGTTGGCGAAGGCCGGGTTCAGACCCACCAGACCGAGGAGTTCCTCCACGCGGTCGCGAACGGCTCTCCCTTCACGCAGCTTATGCACGCGGATCGGCTCGCCAATAATGTCACCGACCGTCATACGCGGATTGAGCGAAGCGTAGGGATCCTGGAAGATCATCTGCACCTGGCGGCGCATCCGACGCATCTCATCACCGCGCAGCTTAGTCAGATCCGAGCCCTGGAAGCGTACCGAGCCTGCCGTAGGACGGTAGAGTTGGAGGATAGCCCGACCAGTTGTACTCTTACCACAACCAGACTCCCCGACCAGACCGAGGGTTTCACCCTTTTTGATCGAAAAGCTGATCCCGTCAACCGCCTTAACGGTACCAACACGGCGCTGGAAGACGATCCCTCGTGTCACGGGAAAGTGCATCGTGAGATCTTGGACCTCGATCAGATGCTCTTCACCACCACCATTGGATTCTGTTGTGCTCATAGTGCAATTCTCTGCCGCTACCCGCGGTGGGAAAAAGATGGCGAGAAGGGCGCTACCCTCCAAGTTTCCAACCAGAGTGCCAAGCCGATGTAAGCCATGTCCGACGTCAGGCAGCAACATCCTCAGTCAGACGTTCAGGAATGGGGGTATCCATGCTGATATCGAACAGACATGCGGCACGATGCTCCTCGGCAACCGTTCGCAACGGTGGCACCTGACTGAGACACGCCTCTTGGGCATAGTCACAGCGGGGGCTGAACGGGCAGAGCTGTGGCAGGTCGATCAGGCTGGGGGGCAGGCCACGAATGGGGGTAAGCTTCCGCCGCTCTTCCTCATCAAGGCGAGGGATAGAGCGCAACAGGCCGATGGTGTAGGGCATTCGTGGGTTCGCGAAGATCTCAGCGGTACTCCCCTCTTCCACAACCTTACCGGCGTACATGACGGTAACCCGATCGGTCATTCCCGCAACCACCCCTAGGTCGTGGGTAATCATGATCACTGCGGTATCCAGCTCCTCTTTCAGCTTGTTGATTAGGTCGAGGATCTGGGCCTGAATGGTTACATCAAGGGCGGTCGTTGGCTCATCGGCAATGAGCAGCTCAGGGTTGCAGGAGAGCGCCATCGCGATCATCACCCGCTGACGCATCCCCCCCGAGAACTGGTGCGGGTAGTTATCGAGGCGCTTGCTTGCGCTGGGAATACCAACCATGTCGAGAAGTTCGGCCGCACGGCTTGTAGCCTCGTTTTTGCCCAACTTCATGTGAAGCTCCAGCGACTCAGTGATCTGACGCCCAACCGTGAGCACCGGGTTGAGCGAGGTCATCGGATCCTGGAAGATCATCGCAATGCGGTTGCCCCGAATGTGGCGCATCTGCTCTTCACTCTTCTTGAGCAGATCCTCACCGTCGAAGATGATCTCACCACCGGCAATTCTCCCTGGCGGATTGGGAATGAGCCGCATGACTGAGAGCGATGTCACACTCTTGCCACAACCCGACTCACCAACTATACCGAGGGTCTCACCACGATTGACATGGAACGAGACGCCATCAACGGCCTTGACCACACCATCCTGGGTATGGAAGTGGGTCTGGAGGTTACGCACTTCAAGCAATGGGGCCATGAACACCTCGATGTAGGGGGGATAATGCGCTGAGAAGATAACTCCGACACCATTGTCGATGTATATAGGTGTTGCATAGGGGGACACGGGGGGGTTACCGCAGTAGAGAGATGTTACCATGCACGACACGTGATGTCAACTAATGCCATGGAGTGCGCTATAATAAGGAGAGCAACGACCCGGCAACGAGGAGGTTTGTACTATGTCCGGCCACTCTAAATGGCACACCATTCGGCGCTCAAAGGGGGTCGCCGATCAGCGTCGCGGCCAACTCTTCACCAAGTTAGCGAAAGATATTACCCTTGCGGTGCGTGAGGGCGGTAGCGGCGATCCGGAGATGAACTTCCGGCTGCGTCTGGCTGTTGATAAAGCCAAATCGAACAACATGCCGAATGATAGCATTCAGCGCTCGATCGAACGCGGCCTGGGCAAGGGGAACGAGGCAGCCCTGGAGGAGGTCTACTACGAGGGCTATGCGCCAGGCGGAATCGCCATTCTAATCGAAACCGCTACCGATAACCGTAACCGTACCAACTCCGACGTTCGTGCCGCGATGAACAAAGCTGGAGGTAACCCCGGTGAGCCGGGATCTGTCAGTTGGATGTTCGAACTGAAGGGGTTGATTACCGTTGATCTCGCCGGTACCAGTCTCGATCCTGATGAGGTGCAACTCGTCGCTATTGATGCAGGCGCTGATGATGTTGAGGTTGATGGGAGTACGCTCGAGATCTACTGTGCGTGGACACAGCTCAACAGTGTACGCCAGAGCTTGCTCGATCAGCAGATCCCGATCACTGGTGCAGAGAAGACCATGCGCCCCAAGACGGTCGTTCAGCCTGAGGAGAAGGAAGCCCTGTCCGTGCTGCGCCTGATCGAGAAACTCGAGGATCTGGACGATGTCCAGAAGGTCTACTCAAACCTCGATCTCACGGATGAAGTCGCTGCACGCCTGGCGTAGGGAGAGGGATCACCACCCTCCCACCTTCCACTGGGGGCAGAGCGCACTACTCAGACACGAACCTTACCCAGCCTTGGTATTGCCAGACGGTAACGTCGGCACAGCCGAAATCGAACCATCCCTTAGGCAAACTATGCGCACTATTGGTATTGATCCTGGCACCGCGATCATGGGCTGGGGTATTGTCGATCTGAGGGAGGGCCAAGTGAGTCTGGTCGATGCCGGTGTGCTCACCACCGCCGCCAGGAGTAGCCAACCCCTACGTCTGCAGCAACTCTACACCGGTCTGAGCGCGCTGTTAGCGCGCTACCGACCTGATAGTGCTGCGGTGGAAGAGCTCTTCTTCGGTAAAAATGTCAATACTGCCATCACAGTCGGACAGGCGCGTGGCGTGGCGCTCCTGGCGCTTATTCAAGCTGGACTACCGATCCAGGAGTACAAGCCAACCGTCGTGAAACAGGCCCTTGCCGGATACGGGGGGGCCGACAAGCGGCAGATGCAAGAGATGGTACGCATCACCCTCGGGTTGAGCAGTGTGCCCAAGCCCGACGATGCGGCTGATGCCCTCGCGATCGCGATCTGCCACGCCTATACAGGGCCCGCACTAGACAGAGTGCGCGGTGAAGGGTGATGAGAGTGCCTAGAGGCTCTACCAGTGGGCAGTAGACGGCGTCCTGGCGCCCCTGCCGATCTTGAGGAACTACGCCCAGGGCGCTTTGTGCTCCACAATCCTGCTGTAGGGCCAGCCTTACGGGGTGAGGGAGTGCGTGAGGGCGATCGTTTCACCCTCACCAGCCAGCGTCGTGACGGGCTGCTTGCCCGCCTCCGTGCCCGTGGTTTCAGCGTCATCAGTCTGGCTGATCGTATCGCGGATCTGCCCGCCCTCCCTGAGGCTCTGCCCACTGGTGCGCTGCACCTGTTGCCCCTGGCTGTCCACGAGCGGGTGAGCGTTTTCCGGGGGGAGCCACCGGCCTGGCATCCACTCACCGCCACAGCTACGCCAACTCACGGGGTGATGCTATGCGCTGGTTGGATCATCTGGAAACGCAAAGGCCGTGGCCCTGGCAGTTACTACCTTGTTGAGCGGGGCGGATTGCGTCCGCTCAGTAGGGATAAGGCACTGCTCCAAGGCTACGCCCAGATTGGGGCGCACACGCACGTCCTGGATGTTGTGCCTAACGATCAAGGGGAGATCGCGCTGCCGGATCTCTCCTTACCGCATGATTATGCGATCGTGTTAGGACGTATCGCCACGTACCACGACAACCATTGGCTCATTGCAGCAACCGACCTACGCCTTGTTGCCATGCTCCTGGGCCGTCTGGGCTACGCACTAGAGTCTACGCGAGTCTAGCCTTGTCCGTAGACGTTCACATTTCCCCCCGGCTGAACCATGGTCGGGTCAGCTTTTTTGTGGAGGGCGCAGCCCTCCACGCCCCCCGTACGCTGGACACGCTTAAGGACAGGACAACCACAGAGGGTTGCCCCAACAGGCGGTGCGCAGAAATGCGTCAGCGTCCTTCACGCTGCTTGAGTTCAGCGATCAGGCTCTGAATGGCGAGATAGGATGGCCGTGGACTCCAGTCAGGATTGAGGATCGCGAACGAGCCCTGCTCATGGTTGGGGTCGAGGCCATTTTCCGCCTTCGTCACCGCAAAGTTCATGTTCCAGAGGAACAGATTGCCCACGAAGGGGTAGTTCTCGTAGGTCAGACGGATCGCGCCGGTGATGTAATCGGCCTGCTGTTCAAGCGAAACAAAGTTCCCAAACTCATAGCCCGGACTAACGTTGGGGGTTGCCCACCCATACTCCGTAATCCAGATCTCCTTATCATCCATCCCATACTCTTCCATCCAGGTACGCACGTTCTCAATATGACGGAAGTAGTGGGTTGGGTGGTCGTTCCAGCAGCGATCGGGTGCGGGTTTACAACCAACAATGTAGCTCGGGTTATCGGGCCAGAGCGTATCGGGTGGGTTTGCCGCACCACCGGGATGAACGGCCTGAATATCGAAGTAGTCGCGCGCTTCGCCGCCGTTGTAGGTATACATGGCCCGGTAGAACTCCTCATCAGAGAGTGCGATCGAGGGATTCGTCACCCCGCTCGACGAGGATGCGGCTGCGAGTACGAGGGCATCGGGGTCAATCGCCTTAATCCGTGTGTAGGCTAGTTTCAGCATCTCCACGTAGCGACCGACATCGGCTGGGGTGATGGTACCACCCGTCTCATGGGCTAGGTTGGGCTCGTTCCAGACCTCGTAGGCGTGGATCTTGCCCTTGTAGCGCTCCGCGAGCACCGCCATGAAGTTTGCGAAGTCCTCGGGATCGTCGGGTAGGCCATTCGTCGCACTATAGGCTGTAGGTGAACGGACAACATTGACCAGGAGCTTGCGCCCGTAGGCATTGACGGTCGCCACAATCGGGTCGATCTCGTCCCAGGCGAAGATCCCCTTATCCGGATCCTCGATGTCGCGCCAGTAGATCTGCTGACGTACCCAATCGAAGCCAGCATTCTGCGTCAGCTGAAGCACTCGCTCGCGATCGGTGTAGTAGAGGTGGGCCACAACTCCAAAGAGCAGATAGTCGGGGTTCAGGTCCGTAGTCGTTGGTGCCTGGGTAGGTTGCACTGGTTGGACGGTAGGCAGAACGGTCGCTACCGCTGGCGGTGTGCTCGTTGGCGGCACGCTTGTCGGCGGTGCGCTTGTCGGCGGTGCGCTTGTCGGCGGTGCACTCGTCGGCGGTGCACTCGTCGGCGAAGTGGCGGCCGGTGTTCCTGCGCCACAAGCTGCCAGGAATATTGCCAGAACTATCAGTAGAATGAGGCCGCTCAGTGAGCGGACACGAGTAACCGTTGTCATACTCTTCCTTCCGCTGTTTGGCATGGTTCAGTGTTGGCCGCGCTGATAGTACCGTCTGGCGTGGCCAGGGGTTGAGGATCGCTGGTGGAGGGCTGCGCCCTCCACTCACCCCGTAAGTATGGCCACGCCGAACTGAAGCACGCCTCTTGGTATCGTTCAGGTTTGGCCGCGCCGATGGTACCGTCTGACGTGATCTGAGTTAGGGATCGCTGGTGGAGGACGTAGCCCTCCACCCCCGTCATCTGTAGCTTATCCAACAGTAGGTCTAGTTCTTGGGGAAAGCCTGGAGTGCGTTGAAGGCCGGGCGCGGGCTCCAGTCGCCATTGAGCACACCAAAGGCGGCCTGCTCATGGCGATCATTGCCAAAGTAGCGCCAGGGTATCGCAAAGTTCAGGTTCCAGACAAACATACCGCCGACCCATGGCGCCCACTCATAGCGCCCAATCTCAAGGGAACGGCGCAGCCACTGGGCCTGCTGTTCAGGTGAGATGCTATTACCATACTCGTAGCCGGGGGTATTATTCGCCGTCGCCCAGCCGAACTCCGTGATCCAGATCTGGCGATCGGCCATACCATTAGCAACGAGCACAGCGCGTGTATCTTCGATACGGCGGAAGTAGAACTCGCTGCTGGTAAGCCAGTTAGGACCAGGACCAGGGCGATCGGGCCACTTGCTATCGGGTGGATTGTAGTGACCACCGGGGTGGAGACCAATCACGTCAACACTGCGGCGGAACTTGGGGTTCGACGCCATCTGACGCATGAACTCGAGATCGCTGATCGCGATGTCAGCACGGTTCGTATCGGTACTGGCAGGGGCACCACTGACGACGATCGCGTAGGGATCGTTAGCCTTAATCGCGTTGTAGGCAACTTCGAGCATATCGACGTAGTATTCGGCACTTGCCACCCGTCCACCACGTCCACCATCAGTTGCGCAATCACCGCCATTTTCACAGGCCCGGTTCTGCTCATTCCAGATCTGGTAGGCCTGAACCCGACCACGGTAGCGAGCCGCCATCTGGCCCATGAAGTCGGCAAAATCGCGGAAGTTCTCGCGGCGCGGCATACCAGGGCCACCAGCCCATGCCGGTGAGGAGACGACACTCAGCAGCAGTTTGACATTCTGACGGCTTGCATCGTCAACAATATTATCCAGTTCGGCCCAGAAGATCTGGCGTGACTGGTCGTGGAGATCCATCCAGCGTACCTGCTGGCGGATCCAGGGCATGCCGGCATTCTTGGCGAGAGTCAACGCCCGGTTGCGATCCTGCCAGGCCGTACCCTGACCATAGAGGTGGGCGTTAAAGCCATAGACAAACTGGCGGGGCAGTGCATTCGCCGTACCGGTGAGGTTGAAGGCGGGATTGTTCTTGTGGAAGCGGTCGCGATACTCATTCCCGAGGAGGCCGAGCAGAATTCGGTAACTGGGGTTCGACTGCTCCGGATGCCACTCCATGCGCTGGCGCTCGAAATATTGTACCCAGTAGGTCTTCCCATCGGCCTGGTTGACCTCCTGAAACTGCTCACTCAGCGGGTAACCGAAGACATCAAGACCACCATTATTCACCCAGAAATCGCGAAATGGCGCAGGGCTGTTGCGCAGGGTGTGGCCAGTTTCACCAAACCAGGTGCCATCACCAGGGTTGCCCACACGCTGGAAGGCTGGCTCACCCTCACGCCCCTTCGCCAACTCACGGCCCATGAGGCGTCCCAGAACGTAGAACCGGTTACCTTGCTGACCAAAGTTCTCCGGATGCTCCTCGAGCACAGCACGCTCAAAGTATTGTACACGGTAGAACTGGCCAGGGTTGGTGAAACTCTCCTCAATGAACGGCTGTGAAATGGGGAAACCGAGCACAAAGAGCGCGTTCGGCGTATTCTTCCAACTCTCCAGGAACCAGTTTACCGCCGAGTGACCTGTCTCACCGAAGTAGCGTGCTTGATAGGGGGGGAAGGTGTCAGCTACCTGGGACTGGGCCGCACTCGGCTGCGGCCAGGCCACAACCGATGCCAGGGTTGCAACCAAGACCAGGGCAACAATGATCCGTCTGGCCATGCTCTCTCTCCTCAAGGTGTGGGGGGCTTTGTCAAGCTAGGACGACGCATAGTAGGTACCCGCGGATACATTGTAGCAGCAGCAGCTGATAGTGTGCTGATAGTACACTGAGTAGTATTAGCCAAGTGTCCCGCACAGATCAGCAACTGCGCCCTTATAACCCACCGGATGGGGGCGATTATACAACAGCTTCACTGTCCGAGTAGCAGTAGTTGGTCAGACAAGGGGGAGCAGTGTTGGCGAAGGGCAAAGCCATCCACGAGAGGAGGTAGGACGGGTTGGCGTGGATCAGAACCAGACTAGGGGCTACCCGAGGGATGTTTCAGGCTGATGGTAGCCAGAGGGGGATCACTGGTTGGTGGATTGACCGCAAGGGCGGCATAGACCACGGGCAGGAGATCGCGGAGATCGATTGGCTTCGCCACATAGTGGACAACGCCGAGCTCGCGCATCTTTGCCCGTAGGCCCGGTGTATCGTACGCTGTTAACACGAGGAGAGGAATGTGGGGTCGAAAGGCGCGTACCGCTCGTAGTAACGAGAGGGTTGCACTGATCTGAGGATTGGGATCAACGATCAAGAGATCGACATGGTCGGTGGCACAGGCCAGCCACGCCGCATTAGGCGACGAGGTGACCAGAACCGTCGACTGGCCATCGAGCATCGTCTGTAGCCCACGCTGGGTAATGAGCGCGGCTACCGAATCATCGTCTACAATGTAGATCTGCCTGGATGGCATGGAATCCGCTACGCTCCCACAGGAGGATGCAGAGGGGCATCAAACTGCTCGCACAGCCTTCTCTATCGTAACAGTCGGTGCCAAGCGTGTGACGGCGCGACAGCGCAACTAGGAGTGACGAAGCAACAACTTGTTGAGGGATGGTGACGGACCACCGTGCAACTCGCGTGCGGGAGGTATGGAGGGTGAAGCCCTCTCCAAAAAACCAACCCAACCCTGGTCCTGCCAAGGAGCAGCGAGAACCGTTACCCTAGGTACTAACGGGCAGGAGGATGGTAAACGTAGTCCCCTGGCCTAGCTCACTCTCTACACTGATCCGACCGCTATGTTGGGTAATGATATGGGCACTGATCGCCAAGCCGAGACCAGTTCCCTGGGCCTTGGTGGTATAGAAGGGTTCGAAGATATGAGCCAGATGCTCCGTCGCGATCCCCATACCCGTATCGGTGATATGAATACCGATGGTAGGAGGCGCCTCCGGGCGAGCATGGAGGAGTTGCGTAGTCACCCGCAGGTCGCCACCTCGCGGCATGGCATCACAGGCGTTGAGGATGATGTTGAGGAAGACCTGGCGTAACTGGTCAGCATGGGCCACCGTGGCGGGAAGGTCCGGGTTGAGCGTCGCCACTGCATGGATGTGGCCATGGCGTAGGTGCGTCTGCACAAGCTCCAGCGTTTCTCGCAGCAAGATATTCACACTCGTTGCGGTAAGTTCGGCGCGAGTGGGGCGGTAGAAGTCACGCATACGGGTAATAATGCGTGCAATGCGTCCAAGCTCTTGCTGGGCGATGGCGAGAAAGGCACGCTGGGGATGATCGGCGTCCATATCCTGCTCGACGAGGTAGAGGCTGTTGCGGGCCGCATAGAGTGGGTTATTGATCTCGTGGGCCACCGAGGCCGAGAGTTCGCCAACGGCGGCGAGTTTCGCACTCTGCAGCAACTGGGCTTGAGCAGCATTCAGACGTGCCTGAGCCTCGGCGTGGAGCGACTGGGTGATCGCCAAGTCGCGCTGTAGTATGGCAGCCCTTGCCCGCTGCTGCACCTCATCGATGGCAACCGCCGTGAGATCGGCAAGGGCCTGGACAAAGGGGATATCACGCGGATGGTAGAGGTGCGCACTCACACCGCCATAGAGGACGATGGCACCCATACGCGAGCTTTCCACACGCAACGGACAGAGTAGTGCACTGTAGGGTGGCCAACCCGGGGTGTTATGGAGTTGGTCGAGCTCATCGCTACCCAGGCGCTCAACGGCCATCTCGAGCTCAGGGCCAACGAGCAGCATTGCACGGGGTGAGAGGATCGCGATTCTAGCGAGCGCAGATCCCGTCTGGTGATCGCCACTACCCGCCGCAGCCTGAAGTTGTAGCCGGTCATGCTCAAGGTCGAGGAGGAAGAGGTAGACAGCGCTCGTTCCGGGAAAGATGCCAACTGCCTCACGCACTACGAGTTGCACGATCGCGTCAACATCACGGCTAATCAGCAGCGCTGCTGATATGGAAAGGATCGCGCTTAGTCGTGCACTCAACTCGATGGTACGGCGCTGCTGAAGCTCTGCCTCCTGAGCTACACTATCGGCACGCGCTTCCGCAGCATACAAGCGACCTTCGAGATCCTGGATATAACCACGGAGACACTCAAGCTCGCTCATCGCACTATCTCCGCAATGATACAAAGGTGGATGATGGAGCGTTGGATTCTCCACCTCCCGTAAGATTGTACCACTCTGCGCCGCTGTCTGTAGCAATCTATAGCTATGCGAATGGGTCGGTGGCAGCAGACAGAGCAAAACCTTCCCGTATCTGTTCACCGTTGGGGTAAGGCACGGGTCAGATCAGCGTGACCAGCGTGCGGGAGGCGTGGAGGGCGCAGCCCTCCACAAAAAAACCAACCCAGCCTTAGTTCCGCCAGGGGAAACGTGAACAAGTACAGCACAATCGATCGTATCGATCGATTAGCCGCTCAAGCGTCACGAAACCAGGGGATGGTATGTCTACGATCAGGAGTATCCCACCGATTCTGATGGTTCATGGCTCGCCATGCTGCGCATCAATGGCACAATTCGTACCACGATCATCGATAATCTGGTACAATCGGCCATACGAATCGTGCGATTCACCCAATCACCGAGGCTTACACGCGTCATGTAGGCATTTCTTCCCCTACCAGCCACGATGATCGCTGCCCATGCCGTAATCGTCGTGATCCGAGGTACGCGCCATGGCATGGATTCACCTGTTTCGACCGATTCAGCAGACGCAGTGGCACCGTGATGCAATGATCATCTCCTTGGTACTGCGATGAACCCTTCCCAAGCGCTACGCGCCGAGCGCACTGGTCTCACGGCAGAAGCCACCATTCTTGGCACCCTCCGTGGCCGTGGCTACCAGGAGTACGCCCCGCCGCGCCGTACGACAACGACCATTGCCACCATTCAGCACCCCCTAGGCCTGATCGAGCTCGACCAGGCTCCCCCACGCCACGTGGTTCGCCAGTGTCTCGTCGGTACGACCATCTACGGCACCCCAGCTCTGGCCGACTTCGTCATCACCGGGGCTCCCCACTGGCCCCGTGGTCTCGCCATCGAGAGCAAGTGGCAATATGCCCCAGGATCCGTTGACGAGAAACTTCCCTTCCTCGTCTTCAGTATCCAGCGCGGCTACAGCCTCCCCACCGTCATTGTCGCTGACGGTGGTGGTCATCGTGCGGAAGCCCTCGCATGGCTGCGCCGTCAGGTTGATGGCGCACAGCTCTGCGGAGTCTTCTCGATTGTCGAGTTCCTCACCTGGGCGAACCGAACGCTCTGAGCAATGCCGTACCGTGCTCACACAACGGGCTGATCAGCGCGATGTACCACGGCAGTGGCATAACGGCAAAGGACGGCAGACAATGGTACGCCACGACACCACCACTGACGATCACGGTGACAGTCAAGGTGATGGCAAAGAGCTACCGGGGCAGTGCGATGCGTGGGCGCAGACACCGCACTGGGTAATCCAGCGTTACGCTGCCGATGGCGCCCCCCGCGTGATGGTCTGCATGATCGGCAGCGTACGCCTACAGATCTTCCGCCACATCGCCCACCCAGGGCGCTGGGTTGCAGCATCGTGCGGCATCATACACGACCTGCTGCTCAGCAGCATAACCGTGGCCGAAGCGCAGGAGGAGGCGCTCCAGCAGGTGCGCTCGCGGATCGCGCCGCCCGTGGCAGTACCGGGTGACCTCGCCGTCGAAGTGGCACGCTGAACAAAAGCTCAGTCATGCCTGCGCACAAGCTCGGCTCACCCACGATCATGCATGGTCATGAACCGCGATCACGACGTGTTGAGTACGGGTATCGGCACAATGCCGGGTTCATTATGCGGTGCCA
>CAIWUD010000044.1 GCA_903915775.1 uncultured Chloroflexota bacterium
CCACAAGTACGCGCAGCCCCGCCTTAGCCAAGTAGCCAGCGCAGGTAAGCCCATTGTGACCACCACCGACAACAATCACGTCGTAGTCTGTTTGCCGGGCCATGGTTCTATCTTTCTATGTAGGGCGTAGCTTCAATATCGGCTGCGCCAGCCTGACCGCCTGGTGCTACCATCAGAATGGATGAACTTGAAGCATGCCTCAGGCCTATTTTTATTCAACTACCTTCAGCTTGAACTTCTGAAGTAGCCAGTTCAAAACAGCTCGTTGATCGTCGATGGTTGCACGACGAACCTGTGCAAGCAGGTGGATTTGATCGGGCTTCGGTAGGCCTGTGTTTTGTAAGCCTTCATTACAATTCGTGCAAACAGCACGAAGGTTTTGTGGTGAGTCATCCCCGCCCTTCGACTTGTCGATAATATGTCCCATGGTGAGACGGACGGTACGTTCAGTGCCAAATGGGTCTGGATCACCCGCTGCGACACCACACATTTGACATGTATAGCCATTACGTTCTAGTATCCAAGCTCACGTTTCTTTAGAAATATTTCGTTTGAATGCAGGGACTCTCTTTGTTGTCTCAAGCAAGTATTGATTGGGTTTGAGATCAGCGCGATCCTTATGGGAAAGGATTTGGTATCCCTCCTCATTTCTCAACTCACGGACACGCCGGGCCCATTCTACAGCACCCCCACTTGCAGCCTGAATATCACGAGAACCCACCACTTGTCCAAGATTTTCAAAAAAGTACTCAAGAATGAGTTGCTTTGAACTTTTACGATTCCCCATAATATCCACGTTCCTTGGCACTTTTTGCATATTCAGGATTAAGCTCGATTAACATTGCATTCCGACCAAGTTGGTTTGCAACAATCCCACTCGTTCCTGAACCACCGAAAGGATCAAGTATCCAGTCTTGTTCACGCGAGCCAAGCAAAATACATCTTCGTGCTAATTCACGAGGAAACGCAGCTGGGTGACCATAATTTCCGCGATCAGGCCCAAGAATCCAGTAGTTGCGAAGATTTGCACCAGTTTCTTCACGTACTGCCCGCGGGTCATAGAAGTACGATGGAGACTTTGCGAAGAGAAAAATCTCTTCAGTCGCATTGGTAGGTCGATTCTTTACACTCTCGGGCATCGCTGTCTTCTTAATCCATGCAATTTTAGACCGAAGAATCCAGCCATCCTCTTGCAGTGCAAATGCTACCCGCCAGGGAAGGCCCATGAGATCGCGATCTTTCAATCCCCACACATCCGGTACCTTGCAATTTCGCTTCTGTATCAGCTTTTTTGTATTGCCAACAACGGCATTAGGACCACACTTACCAGTTCCACCGTTCCGTGCATACCCATCGCCTATATTAAGCCAAAGTGTCCCATCTCCCCTAAGAGCCCTACGAACTTCACGAAAAATTGCTACCAGATTTTGAACATATTGATCAGGGGAGCTCTCGGCACCAATCTGATCAGGATGCTCATAGTCACGGAGTCCCCAGTAGGGCGGGGAGGTAACGCAGCACTGGATTGAATCAGCATCAAGCGATGGAAGGAGTTGTCTGCAATCACCAAGTAAGATGCGCAGGTCGGCTTTCTGTCCAAGTGTTGGTTTCAGCTGTGCCACAGTGCTACCCGTTTCCAAGCTAGGGGATGTTTCAATATCGACTGCGCCAGCTTGATAGCCTGGCACTACCAGGGCTAGGTTGGTTTTTTTGTGGATGGCTGCACCCTCCACGTCGTTTCAGTGTAGCAATAGATGGTGTGTCCGTCAATCAGCGTAGGCGATCTGGTGCCAGGAGATAGTCTGCTGGCATGCTATACTACCCTGCGCGACGAGTAGCAGACCCACGAGCCAAGCGATGATCATCGATAACACCCTCATCTTTGCTGGTAGCCGCAGCCTCCGGCTGACGAAGGCGATCTGTAGTTGTCTAGGCGTCGAGCCCGCTGCCGGTGAGGTGATCACCTTCTCTGAGGGCAACACTTTTGTGCGCGTCTTGGAGAATGTGCGCGGACGCGATGTCTACATTGTGCAGAGCACCGTCTTTCCCACCAACGATAGCTTCATGGAACTGCTCTTCTGGATCGATGCGCTCAGTCGGGCGAGTGCCGCTTCGGTCACTGCAATCATTCCCTACTTCAGCTATGCCAAGGGTGATAAGAAAGATGAACCACGGGTCTCGATCCGTGCGCGTGTCTGTGCCGACTGCATTGAGGTGGCCGGTTGCGATCGAGTCGTGACTCTCGACCTCCATGCACCCCAGATCCAGGGCTTCTTCCGCGTTCCCGTCGATAATCTCTATGCCCTGCCAGTTCTCGTACAACGCATCACCGAGCTCGACCTTCCCGAATTGGTGGTCGTCTCGCCCGATGCCGGCTTTGTCAAGGCGGCGCGCCGTTACGCCCATGCCCTGGGAACCTCACTCGCTATTGCCAATAAAGAGCGTCCCGCCCATAATGAGCAGGTGCTGGTACAGGAGATTATCGGCGATGTCAGAGGGAAGACCGCGCTGATTGTCGATGATTTTACTATCTCAGCCAGTACCCTCGTTGAGGTTGCTCAACGCCTCCGTAGTGATGGCGCTCGTGCCGTCTACGCGATGGTCACCCATGGGGTGTTGACCCCCGGGTCGATCGAGCGCATCGAGGCGAGTCCACTTGAGCGGCTCTTCATCACCGATACGATCGAAACGCAGCCGGTGAGCCTTTCGGCAAAGATTGAACTGGTCTCGATTGCGCCACTGCTCGCTGAGGCAATTCGACGTATCCACACCCGTGAGAGCGTCAGTGGGATGTTCTCCTCGCCCCCCCTATAATTCCCACGTGTGCCATTGGCGCAGCCGACACTGAACCATGCCTTTGAGAAGAGTGTGACACGATGTCTGCCCATCAAGCGATCAAGATCGGACTACTGACTAGTGGTGGTGATGCCCAGGGGATGAACGCTGCAGTGCGTGCCATTGTGCGCACCGGTATCAGCCGTGGCTGTGAGGTCTTTGCCATCTACGAGGGCTACGAGGGGATGATCCGCGGTGGTGATCTCATCCGCCGCATGAACTGGGAGAGTGTCGGGGGTATCCTGCAGCGTGGTGGTACCATCATCGGTACGGCGCGCAGCCCAGGCTTTCGCACCCGCGAGGGGCGCCTCCAGGCTGCGGAAAACCTGCTAGCCCGTGGCATCAGCCACCTCATCGTCATTGGTGGTGATGGTAGTCTCACCGGCGCCGATATCTTCCGCCGTGAGTGGCCCGAGCTCGTCGCCGAGCTGTACGCGGCCGGTGCCATCGACGCAGAAACGGCTCAGCGCCACACCTTCCTAGCCATTGTCGGCCTCGTTGGCTCGATTGACAACGACTTTGCCGGCACCGATATGACTATTGGTGCCGACTCGGCACTACACCGCATCACCGAGGCGATCGACGCGATCACCTCTACGGCAGCGAGCCACCAGCGCACCTTTGTGATCGAGGTGATGGGCCGCAGCTGCGGCTACCTTGCCTTAATGGGAGCGATCTCTGGGAGTGCCGACTGGGTCTTTATCCCCGAGTCGCCCCCCGAGACCGATGATTGGCAGCGCGCGATGTGTGACGCCCTCCGCATCGGGCGTGAGAACGGCCGCCGTGACAGCCTCGTCGTGGTTGCCGAAGGTGCTCAAGATCGAAATGGCAACGCCATCACTGCCCAGCAGATCAAACAGGTCCTTGAAGAGCACCTTGGCGAAGATACCCGGATCACCATCCTCGGCCACGTCCAGCGCGGCGGTGTGCCCAGTGCCTTCGACCGCTGGATGGGCACGCTGCTCGGCTACAACGCAGTTGAGGAGGTGCTGCGCACGACCGCTACCAGCGAGCCACGAATTATCGGCATTCGTGAAAACCGTATCACCACCGCCCCACTGATGAAGTGTGTCGCCGAAACGCGCACCATTGCCGCGGCAATTGCCAACCACGAGTATGAGCGGGCCATGGCCCTGCGCGGTGGGAGCTTCAGCGAGGCATTCCGTACTCTGCGCACCCTCGTGCAGGCCAAGCCACCACGACCAGGGCACGCTCCCCATCCCCTGCGTCTCGCGATCATCCACTCGGGAGGCCCCGCCCCCGGGATGAACACCACGGTGCGCGCAGCAGTGCGCATGAGCGTTGACCAGGGCCATGTCGTACTGGGGGTGCGGAATGGGTTCCAGGGCCTGATTGAGGGTGATATTACCGAGATGAACTGGATGAGTGTCAGTGGTTGGGCAACCACTGGCGGCGCTGATCTCGGTACCAACCGGAAAATTCCGCAGGGTGCAGAACTCTACCAGATTGCGCGGAATATTGAACGCTTCGGTATCAACGCACTGCTCATGATCGGCGGCTGGAGTGGCTACCAGGCTTGTCACAAACTCTTCAGCGAGCGCCACATCTTCCCGGCCTTCAATATCCCGATCATCTGCCTGCCCGCCTCGATCGACAACAACCTCCCAGGCTCCGAATTGAGTATCGGCGCCGATACAGCGCTCAATAGCATCGTCGATGCGGTCGACCGCATCAAACAGTCGGCGGTTGCCTCTCGACGCTGCTTTGTCGTCGAGGTCATGGGTCGTGATTGTGGCTACCTGGCGCTGATGAGCGGTCTGGCCACGGGCGCTGAACGAGTCTACCTACCCGAAGAGGGGGTGAGTCTGCGTGATCTCCAGGCTGACCTCGATGAGATGGTACACTGGTTTAAGCGTGGCAAACGCCTCAGCCTGATGATTCGTAACGAAAAGACCAACCCCGTCTACACTACTGGCTTTATGGTCGCGCTCTTCGAAGAGGAGGGGGGGAGCTACTTTGAGGTGCGCCAAGCGATCCTTGGACACCTACAGCAGGGGGGCAACCCCTCACCCTTCGATCGGATTCAGGCTACCCGTTTGGCCGTCAAGTGTGTGGAGTTTCTCGCCGAGTGTGCGGCACAGGGTCGCACTGATGGCAGCTTTATTGGGATCAAGGGTGGACGGGTGCAGATCCTGAGCCTCGAAGATCTGCCGCGCATGATGGAGCGCGACCATGCCCGCCCCCGCGAACAGTGGTGGATGGGGCTGCGTGACGTTGCGAAGATCTTACGCCAGCCTCCTACATAAGGAGTTTTCACCTATGCTCGAACTACCTGCCGGACCACTCGTCAGCAGCGACTGGCTGGCTACACACCTCGACCATCCCCGCCTCCGTATCGTTGATATGCGCGGGAGCGTGCTGCCGCCTACGGCGCCGAAACCCCACTACTTTGCCCGCCACGCCGACTATGCCGCCAGCCATATCCCCGGTGCCGTCTACATCGACTGGACCACGGATATTGTCGACCTCGATGACCCAGTCCTGGTACAGGTTGCCCCGCCCGCAAAGATCGCACAGCTCCTCGGCGGCCTTGGCATCGGTGATGACAGCCTGGTAGTCATCTACGATGACTGGTTTTCCATGTTCGCGGGACGCCTGCTCTGGGTATTACGCTACTACGGCTTTGAACAGGCCCGCATTCTCAACGGTGGACTGATCAAGTGGCAGGCTGAAGGGCGTCCCATGACGAGTGAGCGCCCCACCTACCCAGCAGCCACGTTTACACCCCGCCCACAACCAGAGCTGCGCAAGAGCGCCGACCAGATTCTGGCCGCCCTCGGCTCCGATCTGCTGCTCCTCGATGCACGTAACGAGCGTGAGTTTCGCGGTGAGGAGTCGCGAGCGGTACGTCACGGCCACATCCCTGGTGCCCACAACATCTTCTACCAGAGCCTGCTGAGCGCCAGTGATCACACCTACGCCTCACCCGAGGAGCTGCGGGCCCGTTTTGCCGCCGCCGGGATAGCGCTCGATGAACTCGATCAGCGTGAGGTCGTGGCCTACTGTAACGGCGGTGTTTCGGCCACACCCGCCGCCCTGGCCCTCGAACTGGTCACTGGCAAGCGGGTCGCCATCTACGACGGCTCCTGGAATGAGTGGGGCAACAACGAAGCACTACCACTCGAACGGTGAAGGTAACTGTTCACACTTCTCCTAGAGCGAGGGCATCTCACCCTCGTAGCCCCTCCCTGTAAGGGCAACCCCCTGTGGTTGCCCTGCCGTTGGCTTGCCCCAAACGTGAACAGTTACCGGTGAAGTAGATCGCATCCCGCGGTTATGAGCCCAGGATGGCGGCCACAACTGCTGCCGTATCGCTCAGGTCGGGCAGAGTTGCATCGGGGCCATGCTCCTGCAACTCTGCCTCGCTGTAGGGCCCTGTAGCCACAGCCACGGTGCGTGTACCGTTAAGCCGGCCACAGGTAATGTCGTTGGGTGTATCACCCACAATCACGATCTGCCGCCCGGCGAAGTGCTGCCCATAGTAGGCAGCAGCCCGGGCTGCAGCGATCGGCACCAACTCGGGGCGGTGGTGATGGTCATCACCATAGGCCCCAGCCTCCAGATCGAGGAGCGGCAGCAGCCCCACGCTCTCTAGTTTAATCCTGGCAACTGCAGCAATATTCCCGGTCAGTGGTGCCTGACGGGCCCGCCCACGCAGTTCCTGGAGTGCAGCCACCACCCCTGGAAAGAGCCGTGAGCGTGCGACGAGATCCGCTCGCTGCTGCTCGAGGCGGCCCAGGTAGGCTGCGGTAAACTCATGGAGACGTGCACTGATCAGTTCGGGGGCCAAGGTAGGCAGACTCTCGCGAATAATCTGCCAATCCGTCTTCCCGGCGTAGGCGGTGCGCGCCATCGGTGCCGATGGCCCAACCACCTCGCGCATAGCAGCCCGCATCGCTTCCGCAGCGATTCCATCCGTCGTCAGCAACGTTCCATCCAGGTCCCAGAGGATCAGTAACTGCATACTACGCTCATGAACTTCACATGCGTACGGGAAGCGCACCACCCGCCCCCAGCAGGAGGCGTGGAGGGCAAAGCCCTCCACAAAAAACTCTACCCTGACGGTCAAGACGGCACAGCCGAAACTGAACTATCCCTACGGATAGAGACCACGGATCGCATTTGCATCAGCCACACGCTGAACCGCCAGCAGATAAGCTGCCGTGCGCAGCGGTAGGCGGCGAGCGTGGGCCAACTCCCAGACCTGCTCGAAGGCGCCGACAAGGATGCGCTCTAGCTTCTCATTGATGTTACACTCATCCCAGAAGAAGGACTGTAGCCCCTGAACCCACTCGAAGTAGCTTACCACCACCCCACCCGCATTAGCCAGAATATCGGGCACCACCATGATACCACGCTCGTTGAGGATGGCATCAGCCTCGGGTGTTGTGGGCCCATTCGCCCCCTCCACGATCAGACGCGCCCGAACCCGTTCCGCGTTGTGGCGATGAAGCTGCTTCTCCAGTGCGGCCGGAATGAGTACATCACACTCTAGTTCGAGCAGTTCAGCACCAGAGATCCGCTCCACACCAGGGCCGCGGTAGCCATCAAGTTGGTGGTATGGGTTGTGATCGGTGTAGCTACGGAGCGTCGGGATATCCAGGCCATGGGAAGCAACATAGCCCCCACTCGCGTCAGCAATACCAACGATCTTGCATCCCTGTTGGTGCAGCAGGAGCGCCGCGGTACTCCCGACGTTACCAAAACCCTGGATAACCACCCGCAGCCCGCTGAGCGAACGCCCCATCCGTCTAGCCATCTCGCGCACCATCAGACTCACTCCACGCCCTGTTGCTTCGATGCGCCCAAGTGAGCCACCGACATGGATCGGCTTACCAGTGATCACCGCAGGTACGGTGTAGCCGCGGTGCATCGAGATCGTATCCATAATCCAGGCCATGATCTGGGCGTTGGTATTTACATCTGGTGCCGGAATATCCCGCTCAGGGCCGAGCAGAATACTGATTTCAGTGGCAAAGCGCCTCGTCAGACGTTCAAGCTCACTCAACGAGAGCTGGCGCGGTTCAACGACAACACCACCTTTTGCCCCACCATAGGGGATATTGACCAGTGCACACTTCCAGGTCATCCACATCGCGAGGGCACGCACCTCGTTGATATCGACACTGGGGTGGTAGCGGATCCCACCCTTGACTGGGCCACGACTCAGGTTGTGTTGAACACGGTAGCCGGTAAAAATTTTTACCGAGCCATTATCGAGTTTGACGGGAAAGTTGACCGTCAACTCACGCTGGGGTACACGCAGGATCGCGTGTACGCCATCAGCGAGCCCAAGCAATTCGGCAGCGGTGTCGAACTGCTGCTGGGCGATCTGAAACGGGTTCTGCTCAGACGTCATTGTCTTGCCTCCCTAGCTAGTTGGATGCCTTTTGGCATGGTTCAAGATCGACTCGTTACGCTTGCCAGTCTGGTTCTACTACCCGCGGTGGGGTTGGAGATCTCGTGGAGGGCTGCGCCCTCCACACCTCCCGCCAGCGTGTCAAGCTCATGTGCACCACGCCCCTACCTAAGATCCTTACGCATGTAGATCCAACGCCCCGCCCCGAACAGGAACCGGCTCATCAGTGAGCGATGCAGACGTACCTCCTGGAAGCCCAGACTCTGGTAGAGCCGAAGCGCGCCACGATTCTCGGCACTCACATAGAGGCCAAGAAAGCGCTTCCCGCGTACCCTGGCCTCATGCTCGATGTGGGTCAGGATCGCACGGGCAACACCCGTACGCCGCTGATTCGCAGCCACTGCGACACTTGTCACGAAGCCTTCACGCCGCTCGATCTGATGATCGAGCAGGGAAAAGGCCAGGAGTGCACGGAGCATGGGCCAAAAGCCGAGTTGCTGGCGAAAGATCTGCTCAGCTACTCCTCCATCATCACTCCCCATCTCCCACGTACGCATCGTCGCCGTACCGACCACCATACCCTGGTGCTCGGCCACAAAGACGCCACGGAGCGCCGCCGCTCCTTGGCGCTGCCATACCAGTGCGAGGACTGCAACACCCCGTTCCATCCCGTGCTGCCCGAAGGCACCACGAAACTTGTCGGCAAAGGCCTCACGGTGCAGGGCAAGGACATGCTCAAGGTCATCGGCCTGGGCCAGCCTGATGGCCACGGGAAGCGCCTCAGCCCTCTGGTGTGCAGCCTGCTGATCCTCTGCATCATGCCCTATCTGAGGGTCAGCTGTCATGAGCTCCGTCGATCTTGCTACACCGTGCGAAACATCCGCCGGCTACAGGCTCTGTCGCAACTCGGCAACCTGCCGATCGAGGCGCGCCGATATCTCACGGTACATGTCACCACGGAGACGTGCGGCTTGCAACTGGCGCCGCAGAAGCAGCATGTAGATAGTGGCGCCGATCGTGGTCAGTAACAGGATCAGGTTGGGTTTCATGATCTCCTCAGCTGTGGACATGTCGGATCTAGCCCGCTCCAGGCCCCCCCCAAGGTTGAGAGAGGGAAGCCCCCGGCAGGGCACGAGCCCTACTCTGCTGGCGAGGCGTTGGCAAAACGCTGCCTCCATGCGCCGTACAAGGCGATACTACCGGCCACTGCGGCATTGAGCGAGGCGATCTGGCCAACCATGGGCAGGCGGATCAGAAAGTCGCAGCGCTCACGCACCAGCCGGGCCAGACCTACACTCTCCGCACCCACCACCAGTGCCAGCGGCATCTTGAGGTCGGTGGTGTCGAACGAGCGTGCGCGCTCATCATCTTCCAGACCAACGATCCAGACCCCCTCCTTCTGCAACTCACCCATGGTCTGAGCCAGATTACTGACCATCACGATGCGTAGATGCTCCGTAGCGCCACTTGATGCGTTGACCACTGCAGGGGTAATCTCAGCTGCACGACGCCCGGGCAAGGCGACACCATGCACCCCAACGACTTCAGCGGTACGCAGCAGGGTGCCAATATTCTGGGGATCCTGCAGATGGTCAAGGAGCAGCAGGAGGGGTGGTTCTTCCCGCTCGGCAGCAAGAGCCAGACACTCTTCTAAAGCGACGTAGGGGTACGGACCTACTTCCAGCATCACACCCTGGTGATTAGCCTCGCGCAGTTGACGATCGAGAGCCTGCCGTTCAGTGCGCTGTACCGCAACACCGGCAGCTTCCGCTAGGCGAATGATCTCAGCAATCACCCCAATCTCTTGCACGCCACTTGAAACGTGCAGGCGATCGAGGCGGCGGCGCCGTGCCCGTAACGCCTCACGCACTGCATTGCGGCCATAGAGCAGTTCAGCCATAGTTAGGTGGTTGCTTTCCGCTCAAAGCCCCAGGGCATCCTTGATTCGTCCGAAGAGGCCCTCATCACGCTCACTATTCTGCTGATCATCAGGTTCAAAGGTACGCGCCAACTCCTGGAAGAGGCGGCGCTGCTGCTCGTTGAGCTTATCCGGCACAACGACCCGCACCACGACAATCTGGTCGCCACGCCCCTGTTGGCGTAGGTAGGGTACGCCCTTCCCACGGATGCGGAAGGTCTGCCCAGTCTGTGTAGCGGCTGGTACGCGCAACTTTTCGTGACCATCAACCGTAGGCACTTCCAACTCGTCGCCAAGTGCGGCCTGGGCTACATTCAGCCGTAGCTCCAGGAGGATATCATTGCCTTCACGCACGAAGCGGGGGTGGGCTTGGACATCGAGAGCAATGTAAAGGTTGCCAAAGGGTCCACCCCGCGGTCCCACGTCACCTTCACCACTGATCCGTAGACGCTGGCTACTATCCACCCCGGCCGGCACCTTCACCGTAATCCGACGCGGTTGGCGCATCCGCCCTTCGCCTCGGCACTCACGACAGGGGATGGGGATGACATAGCCCACACCCATGCACTGATCACAGGTCGTGACAGTCACCATGTTGAAGAGGGGGGCACGCTGACGCACCTCACCACTGCCACCACACTTAGGGCAGCGCACCGGCTCCGTACCCGCCTCGGCACCACTCCCCTTGCAGCCAGCGCAGCTTTCGAGACGCAGATACTCGATCTCCTTCTCGGTGCCGAAGATCGCCTCCTCAAAGCTCAGGCGCAGGGTATAGGCGAGATCGGTACCACGCTGGGGGCCGCGCTGACCGCGCTGTCCACCGGCGGCACCGCCAAAGAAGGCATCAAAGATCGTACTGAACGGATCGGCACCGCTAAAGGCGTCACCATAGCCTCCACCCATCGCACCGGGGGACATTGTGGCCGAAGCGGTCGTAAACGGCCCGCTTCTGCTCATCAGAGAGCACCTCGTAGGCCTCGTTAATCTCTTTGAACTTCGCCTCAGCACTGCTCTCTTTATTGACATCAGGATGGTACTGGCGGGCTAGTCGGCGAAAGGCCTTCTTAATCTCATCCTGACTAGCAGTTTGACTAACGCCAAGCACCTCGTAGTAGTCGCGCTTTGCGCCCGTGGTCATAGACGCTCCTCAAGGGGGGTGCGCGTGAGATGCGCACCATGTGTTCGCCTAATCTGCTTTGTATTCACCCTCGACGACATCGTCGCGCTTCGCCTGCTGATCCGCTGCACGTTCATGGATGGCCTGACCGAGCTGTTGTACCGCCACGCTCAACTCGGCGATACTGTTGCGGATAGCCTGCTCATCATCGCCGCCAAGGAGCGCTCGCAACTCCTCAATCTTCGCCTCAACGGTCGTGCGTAACGCGCCATCGAGCGTATCACCGGCCTCGCGCACGGTTCGCTCAGCGGTGTAGATCATGCTATCGCCCGCGTTACGCGCCTCGATCAACTCACGCCGGCGCTGATCCTCCTCGGCGTGCAACTCCGAGTCGCGAACCATCTGCGCGATCTCAGCTTCGCTCAACCCCGATGAGGCGGTGATGGTGATGCGCTGCTCTTTCCGTGACGCCTTGTCCTGGGCCGTCACATTCACGATACCGTTCGCATCGATGTCAAAGGTTACCTCAATTTGCGGCACACCACGCGGCGCTGGCGGGATGCCACTCAACTCGAAGCGCCCCAGACTCTTGTTGAAGCGTGCCTCAGCCCGCTCGCCCTGCAGGACATGGATCTCCACGCTGCTCTGGCTGTCACTCGCCGTCGAGAAGACCTGGCTCTTGCGAGTAGGGATAGTGGTGTTCCGCTCGATCAGCGGCGTCATCACCCCACCCAGAGTCTCGATGCCCAGGGTCAGTGGTGTCACGTCGAGGAGTAGGACATCCTTTACCTCGCCACCGAGCACACCAGCCTGGATCGCTGCGCCAACCGCCACTACCTCATCAGGGTTGACCGACTTGTTTGGCTCTTTGCCAAAAAACTTACGTACCGCCTCCTGGATGGCCGGCATGCGTGTCTGGCCACCCACCATAATCACCTCATCGACCGCAGAGGGCTTGACGCCAGCATCGTTCAGCGCCTGACGCACCGGTCCCATGCTCCGCTCGATCAGATCACCGGTGAGCTGCTCCAGCTTGGCCCGACTCAGCATGATGCTGAGATGCTTTGGCCCCGAGGCGTCGGCGGTAATGAAGGGTAGATTCACCTCCGTCTGCCCTAGACTGGAGAGCTCCATCTTTGCCTTCTCCGCCGCCTCCTTGAGCCGCTGCAGGGCCATGCGATCCTGGCGGAGATCGACTCCCTGGCTGCGCTGAAACTCAGCCGCTAACCACTCGATGATCCGCTGATCGAAGTCATCCCCACCAAGGTGGGTATCACCACTCGTTGACCGTACCTCCACAACGCCATCGCTCAGTTCGAGCACCGAGACATCAAAGGTACCACCACCCATATCGTAGACCACAACGAGCTCATCGCGCCCCTTCTTATCCAGGCCGTACGCCAGTGCCGAAGCGGTTGGTTCGTTGACGATACGTAACACCTCCAGCCCAGCGATTCTCCCCGCATCCTTGGTAGCCTGGCGCTGACTATCGTTGAAGTAGGCTGGGACAGTGATGACCGCCTGGGTGACCGGCTCACCGAGGTAGGCTTCAGCATCAGCCTTGAGCTTCTGGAGCACCATCGCCGAGACTTCGGGCGGTGCGTAATCCTTACCCCCCATCGCGACACGTACATCACCGTTGGGTGCCCCACTCAGCTGATAGGGCACCATACTCAGATCGCGCTGGACCACGGGCTCACTCAGCTTGCGCCCGATGAAGCGCTTCACCGAAAAGATGGTATTCTCGGGGTTGGTGACCGCCTGACGGCGGGCTACCTGCCCCACCATGCGCTCTCCGGCCTTATTCATGGCGACAACCGATGGGGTGAGCCGCGCCCCTTCAGCATTAGGAATCACCACCGGCTCACCGCCTTCAACGACGGCAATCACCGAGTTTGTGGTGCCTAGATCAATCCCGATCACCTTCGGCATCTGCAATATCTCCTGAGAGAAGGTTTGAATGGATGAAGTAGAGGGCGATCAACCTTGGGGGCAGCTCAACCACGACCAACCTTAACCATACTTGGCCGCAATACACGGTCACCGAGTTTGTAGCCACGCTGCAACTCGGCAATCACCTTGCCTTCCTGTCCATCGGCATCCTCGTAGAGTACCGCCTCGTGGAGGTTCGGATCAAAGTCGTTGCCAAGGGCAGCAATCACGTTTACCCCCTCACTCTCCAGCACGGTGCGCAACTTCTGGGCAATCAACTGAGTACCACCCCACCAAGCACTCTCGGCCACCTCGGGCGGGATGTTCGCTATCGATCGCTCAAAGTCATCCATCACTGGCAACATTTTTAGGAGGAGCGCCGAACTCGCACTGCGGATCAACTCTGAGCGCTCAATATCCGTCCGTCGCTTAAAGTTCTTATAGTCGGCTGTTGCCCGCAACCACTGATCCTTATACTCACCCGCCTGAGCCTCGACCTGGACCAACCGTGCCTTCAGCTCCCGGAGCTCAACAGCCAGCGGATCTTCCAGTTCGGTAGCTACCCCAGGGCCTGATTTGCTCCCCTCGGCGCTGGTTGGCTCGGCGCTCTTCTGCTCGTCACTCATAGCGCTCCTCTCTCTATCACCATGTTGGTATTGTAATGGCTAGGAAACGGTAAGACTGTATGCTACTCAGGATCTACATCACCCTCCGCAGAACGACTCTCAGCGTTGTAGAGCTCGGCCAGCAGATCGCTCATGACTGATGAGATATAGCGTACGGTCGAGATCGAGCGGGGGTAGGCCATACGCGTCGGCCCAATCACCCCGAGGACACCAACTACCGCTCGATCGACCCCGTAACGGGCCAGTACGACACTATACTCACGCATCTCGTTGGTACTATTCTCACCACCAATGATCACCTGGACACCACTCGAAGCAAGTGCTTGTGGAATGAGTGCCCCGAGACCACGGCCGCTCTTCAGAATCTCGAGCGCATGGCGTGTACGCTCAACCGCCCGCTCTGCATCTTCCCGCGCCAGAGAGGGCAGGAACTCCGGCTGGCTGAGCATCTCAAGCAGTCCGTCACTGTAGATCTGCTCCTGGGCCTGCTCCTCGAAACTCTGCATCGCCCGCATGACGTGATCGATCACCAGCCGCTCAAACTCGCCAAAGGTCGCCGGAATCTGCTTCAACTCACGGGCCAACAGATCCTCGATCCCGGGTAGGCTCAGATCGGCCAACGCATCACTGATCCGTGCGGCAATGCGCCGGAGATCCTCCGGCGAGCGAGCGCTCTCGAGCGGCAACGTCTGCTGCTTCACAATCCCGCCATGGAACACCAGCACCAGGAGTACCATACTCTCGTGGATCGCCACAAGCTCCAGATGGCGGAAACGTAGCAGGTCGGCGGCACGCGGCGGGGTGACCAGCGAGGCGTTCTGCGCCGTACGTGCGAGTACCGCACCTGCTAGATGCACCCACTGATCGAGCTCCCCACGCACCTGGTAGAACTGGTGACGAATCATGCGCCGCTCAGCTAGCGAGAGCGCCGTACGCTCCATCAGGTTCTCGACAAAAAAACGGTACCCCGCATCGGTCGGTACACGTCCAGCCGAGGTGTGCAGATGGGTCAGGTAGCCAAGATCCTCTAGGGCGGCCATCTCGTTGCGAACCGTCGCTGATGAAACGCCCAGACGATACTTGCGCACCAGAGTCTCCGAGGCGACTGGGAGCGCCGTCTCGACAAACTCCTGGATGACCAGTTTGAGGATGAGTTGTCGTCGCTCTGTGAGCCCCACTGAGCCCTAGCTCCCCACACCCCCACTGCGGGTAGCAGTGCAGGGCGTTACTTACACGTCCGTAACATGTTAGCACTCACCAAGTACGAGTGCTAACATTTGAAGTGCAATGATTGGCGTGCAAAAAATGCACGCCACTGCGCATCATTATATCATGATTCAACGGGTGGAGTGTTACCCAGAGGCACGGTACCTGTTCACGTTTGGGGTAAGCCGACGACAGGGCAACCACGGGGGGTGTCCGTACAGGGGGGCGTCACGAGGGCGAGACGCCCTCGCTCCGGGAGAAGGGTGAACAGTTACGAGGCACGCTGGATGTTCACACTGCACCCTGGCAGGAGCAAGGTTCGGTTAGGGTTCGCGAGCCTTGCTGATCGAGGGGCGTTTCGGTAGTTTTGGTGGGGCCGGGCCGAGGACGAGATCGAGGATCTGGTTCAGATGGGTGACGAGATGAACGGTGAGCTGTGCACGAACTGCCCGTGGGATCTCGACGAGATCACGGCTATTCTTCTGTGGCAGAATGACCTCACGGACGCCACTGCGCACGGCGCCAAGGATCTTCTCTTTGATCCCGCCAACTGGTAAGACCTGGCCACGCAGGGTCAGTTCACCACTCATGGCCACGCTATGGCGCACACTCCGCCCGGTGAGCGCTGAAATGAGCGCAGTTGCAAGAGCCACCCCGGCAGACGGTCCCTCTTTCGGGGTCCCCCCCTCAGGTACATGGATGTGGATATCGATCTTCTCGAAGCGTCGCGAATCGAGGCCGAGGCTTGCCGCATTGGCCCGTGCATACGAGAGTGCCGCCTGAGCCGATTCCTGCATCACCTCGCCGAGCTGTCCGGTGAGCATCAACTGCCCCTTGCCCTCCATCAATGCCACCTCAATCGGCATGGTATCGCCGCCAACGCTGGTGTAGACCATACCCAGGCTGACCCCGATCTGGTTCTGCCGTTCGACATCGATCGAGTCGTGGCGGGGCGGGCCAAGCATCTGTTCGACCAGGCG
>CAIWUD010000045.1 GCA_903915775.1 uncultured Chloroflexota bacterium
GCCAGAAAACGGGCCGCCGGATCACCATCGATAGCCCGATGGTCGAAGACGAGGGTCAGCGTGGTACATGGCGCCACCGCCAGTTGCCCACCCCGAACCACCGGTCGTTCCACCACCCGTGCAACCCCCAGGATCGCCACTTGAGGCGGGTTGAGCACCGGGGTGAACCAGTCGATTCCCGCTGCGCCAAGGTTACTCACGGTAAACGTACCACCCTGAAGCGCACTTGGTGGCAACGTTCCGGCTCGTGCCAGAGCGGCAAGGCGTACCGCCTCGGCAGCGAGATCAGCAACTGACCGCGTATCGGCATCGCGAATAACGGGGGTGAGGAGACCATCCTCAAGGCTCACTGCCAAAGCGATATGAATGGCATCCATCTGCTCCACACCCTGCTCAGTGACTAGGGCATTGAGCCGTGGGTGGGCGCGTAGGGCCAGGGCTGCGGCCCGTATGAAGAGCGGGGTGAGGGTGAGCCGTAGGTCGTCCGCACCACGCCGCAGCTCTTCCAGATGGGCCAGCGCTGCGCTCATATCAACGTCAACCCCAGCAGCGACACGTGGCGCCTGCCAGGCCAGACTCAGGTTGCGCGCAATCGTGCCACGCAACCCGCTAAAGGGTACCAGACGCGAAGGGGGAACCGGTGCTGCAACCGGTGTTGGGGCTGGAGCAGCAGCCGGTGTTGCAGACGCAGCGGCGGGGGCAAACATCGCGAGGTTGGCGCCGCGGGCGAAGGTCTCGCCCGCGGGCACCAGAATCGCCTCGATCACCCCATCCGCTGGTGCAACGAGTTCGACACTCGTCTTGACGATCACCGCTGTAGCCAGAGGCTGTCCGGTGACGACACGGTCGCCTACCGCAACGAGCCAATCCTCCAGCAGCGCCTCAGTATCCTCACTCGCATCTTCCCAGAGCTCCAGGGGGATAACGAGACCGATCATGCCGCCACTCCGATCGGCGCCGCGCTACCCATGATCTGGCGAGCTGCTGCGGCAATGGTATCGACCTGTGGAATCACAAACTGCTCCAGCGGTCTGCTGTAGGGGATCGGCACACCGGGCACCCCAAGGCGACGCACCGGTGCTTTCAGCGCAATCGTATCGAGGCGCTCGGCCACCAGGGCGGCAATCTCGCCAGAGAGCCCAAAGTTGAGGTAGTCCTCATCGGCGACCAGCAGGCGACCGGTCTTGGCCACCGAGCGTAGCACGGTCTCACTGTCGAGAGGTACGAGGGTACGCAGGTCGATCACCTCGGCACTGATCCCCTCAGCCTCGAGCTTGGCAGCGGCAAGCAGCGCCTTCTGCACCATCTGACTAATCGTCACAATCGTCAGATCACTACCCTCGCGTACGACATTGGCTTTCCCAAAGGGAACGGTATAGGCCTCCGTCGGCACCTCGTTCGTACTCCCCTCAAAGAAGGCCATCCAGGGCAACCCCATGATCCCCTTGTGGAAGAAGAACATCACCGGGTTATCATCGCGAATAGCCTCAATCATGAGCCCCTTTGCATCGTAGGCATTGGAGGGTACCACCACCTTAATCCCCGGCACATGGGCAAAGGTGGCGTAGAGGCACTGGGAGTGCTGAGCCGCATCGTTGTAGCCACCACCAATAGCCGTCATGAGCACCATTGGCAGGCGCAGGTTGCCGCCCGACATGTAGGTGTTCTTGGCCATGTGGTTGTAGATCATATCCATACAGACACCGAAGAAGTCGACGAACATCAGCTCAGCGATGGGGCGCATCCCCTCGGCAGCGGCACCGATCGCCGTACCGATGAAAGCCGTCTCCGAAATCGGCGTATCAATGACACGCTCCTTCCCGAACTTCGCGAGAAGCCCCTGGGTGGCGCCGAAAATGCCGCCATACTTCGCAACATCCTCACCGAGCACAAAGACCTCAGGGTCGCGCTCCATCTCCTGGGCGATCGCCTCCGCAATAGCGGCGGCCATAGTGAGCTTGCGGGCAGTAGACATCGCGATGCTCCTTTGTCGTCGCTATACAAATACGTGGCGTAGGGCGTCTTCCGGCTGGGGGTAGGCACTGGCACGGGCAAAAGCGTAGGCCGCCTCGACCTGGCCCGCCACCCGGGCAGCAACCGCCGCCTCACCAGCATCGTCGAGTAGACCCATACGGCGCAGTTGGGCGGCAAGAACTGGGATGGGGTCGTTCTTGCGCAACTCTGTCGTCTCACCCTTTGGCCTGTAGACCTCAGGATCGCCCTGGAAGTGCCCAAGGTAGCGATCGGTCTTGACCTCGATCAGGGTAGGTCCCTCGCCGCGGCGAGCCCGTGCGATTGCGGCACCAGCAGCCTGGAAGACCTCAAGGGCGTCATTCCGCTCGACCAGCACGCCGGGGATGCCGTAAGCCGCGGCGCGGTCGGCATTCCAGGGCACCGAGGTCGAATCGACCTTCTCAACCGAAATAGCGTACTTGTTATCTTCACAGACGAAGATCACGGGCAACTTCCAGAGGGCCGCCAGGTTGAGCGACTCGTGGAAGGAGCCCTGGTTGGCCGCACCATCACCGAAGAAGGCGACCGAAACCCAATCTTTGCCGCGCATCTTTGCTGCAAGCGCAGCACCGCAGGCAGGCGGAAGGCTCGCACCAATGATTCCGCTACAGCTAAACTTATGGGCCGGATCAAAGAGGTGCATGTGCCCTCCTTTTCCTTGACCCAGACCGGTCACCTTGCCAAACATCTCAGCAGTCATGGTGTCAAGGGGCACACCCTTCGCAATCGCGAAGTGGTGGGGCCGGTGTGTACCCACAACCGTGTCGTGCTCGTGCAAGTGGGCACATACACCAACCGCAACCGGCTCCTGGCCGGCGGCGAGGTGCATCTCACCTGGTACAGGGCCACCACCAATGTCGAAGGCAAGGCCCTTCTGGATATGGGGCGGCAACTTGCCCTCCAGATAGACCTTTGCCATCGTCTCCTCGTACAGGCGGATCAGGGCCATGGTTTCGTACATCCAGAGCAACTGGTCGCGAGTAGGCTCCATCGCTAATCTCCTCAACAGCGAGCGGATCGACCTGACGCACAGGAAGCAGACAAGGGGCACCGATCCCAACAGCAGCAGCCTCACGCACGATACTGTTCGGGCGTAGATTCGTACTGCAGTGGCAAAATGCACGCACGCATGGTGGAATGAACTACATCGTTCATATGAACTGATATGCTTGGGTGGTATATATATAATTATAACCATTCATCCCTAATCCGCAAGGGATGTGGTGAGTTCGGATGATCGACACCTGCCCCTCTCCTCGTGCCTACTGGCCGTGACCCCGACACTGTTCGGGGGTACGCAAGGACATGTTGGGAGGTGACTGGAGCTCTTCGCTACGTCTGGCCTTTGGCCAGTTGCTCATGGATAGGGCTAAGACGATGTCGCTACCAATCAGCCTCCGCGTGAGCCTGCTGCTCCTGCTCCTCGTACCCTCGGTCACGGCTGCTCCGCTGCCGCCTAGCACCACAGGAGTGGGCTCTACGCCAACCCAGCC
>CAIWUD010000046.1 GCA_903915775.1 uncultured Chloroflexota bacterium
ATCACCGGCCCGGTGATGTGGTGGCAGCGGCGACCGAAGGGCCGTCTCGGTGCGCCGGCGATGCCGCAGCTGCGGCTAATGCGCGGGCTGCTGGCGATCATCATCGTGCTGGGGGCGCTTTTCCCGCTGGCCGGCCTCTCCCTCGCGCTAGTGGTCGCGCTCGACTGGCTGGTGCTCCGCCGCGTACCCGTGCTGCGCCGCATGCTGGTCTGAACAGGCCAGCATCTGTGGGTCGTTCCAATGCCATGCGCGGAACGACCCACGCAATCACGATAAGGAAGCGTGTAATACCCCTCGTTTGACACGATGTTGCTGGCGAACCCCAGCGAGGAGCCTCTCTCCGCTTCTCAGATTCCGCCAAATTCGAATGGTGTGTCGTATCATTTTGATCGAGGCGTGGCACAGGGCCGGTCTGGAGCATAGGGAGGTGCGCAATGTCCTTCTACTCTTGGTCGCTCAAGGTTGTATCATACGTTGACTTTAACATAACGCACTCCTTGCTTGGAGCGAATCGTACCATAGCAACCCACATGTTTCAGCAGTCTCCTTTAGCCCTGGGAGCCGATCACATAGAATACAGCCATTTTTGACGTCGGGCTTCCCGAAACCATTGACCGGCGGTCTGGTTAATCCGCCCAATACGCTGGGTCAGACCACGGGCCACCAGCGCGCCAAAGATCACCCCCACTAGGCTGGAGCCGCAGGCAATCAGGATGCCAATAGGTAGCAGCGCCGCCAACATTGCAGAGAAATAAACGGTTTTGTTATTACTGACCTGTGGGTCATGTTGGGCAATGAACAATGCCTCCACATGTCCAGTAGCAGAGAGCAACGGAGTGACAGCCACCATGCTCCCATCTGCCTCACGACCAGCCAAAGTTCTCCAATCCGTTTCACCAGCCAGAGCTCGTTGGATCAGTTCGGTCAGCTTCTCTCCCGGTTGCCAGCTTTCAGGCACAGATTCAGCTAGGATCTGCGCATCTGGGGTAAGAATAGTCAGATGAAATTCTTGGGGATCTGCCGGGTTGAAGAAATATAAAAAGGGATCGTCACTTACTATCCAATCGCCATGTTCCAGAACTGATTTGATCCAGGTGGAAGCTGCCTGCTCCTCGTTCACAGCGGGCAAAACAAAGGATCGCGCCCGCTCAGCCAACTCGCGTGAAAGGCGCTGGGGTAGGTAATTCTGATCGAAAAAAATGACCGTCCCAATCCAGATTAGGGTCAGTGTCACCAGAGTAAACACCGCCAAAGTTGTGGCCAGTGTGTATGAACTGGTCAGTTTCCACTGCAGAATCGAAAAATAGCGGTTCATAGCATGAATTATCAATTCCCCATCAACGCGGGTGACGACCGCACTCATTGGGAAGTCAATCTCAGGCTTCAGTCTGGACGACAGCGGCAACGCTATGGGCAGAGCGATGGTCTTGGAGATACACCAAGACGCCAATCCCAACCAGTAGAACGACGGTGGTGAAGATAGTCACCTCTGGGCCAAAGTCAGCCCCTGCCAGCCAGGTCGGTCCAGAGCTAGCAATACTAAGCAGCGAACCGCCATCCAACACCGTTCCACTCACCTTAAGTCCATAGATGTTGCCCTGAGCCCAGTTCCAGAACATGTGCCAGGCCGAAACACCCCAGATTCCGCCTTCCCACAACGCCCAGAGTGACGTGAATATCCCAAACAGCAGCAGGTTGACCACAGCCAACGGGGAGACACCTGGGTTGCCCAGGTGCAGGATCATAAAAATAACCGAAGAGACCAGCACACCCACCCACACCCGGTAGCGGGCGCTCAAAACCGGCAGCATCCAGCCGCGAAAGACGATTTCTTCCGTCGAGGCCTGGACCATAAACCCAAGGAGCACGATGAAGACGCCACCCACAGCCGCCATCCCGGTTTGAGCCGGGTCGCCGGCCACAAATTGGCTGTAGCCGCTCAAAACCATACCACCAACGGTGACACTGAGCATGGCAAAACCCAGCAGGGCGCCACGGCAAAAGTCTCTGCAGGCGTTCTGGCGCGGAAAGCCCAGGCTGGCTAGCGGACGTTTTTCAAACCACTTGACCCAGGCGAAGATTGTCAGCGCCATAGGGATAAAAGAAAACCAAAAATAGAACGTCTGGTGCAGGCCGGTAAGGATCGGCGTGTTGCCCAGTTGAGTCAGCCACTTACCAAGTGGCTGACTGGCCAACAGAACAAGCCCCGGAGCAATCTGAATCCCAATCAGGCCCATCAACATGGTCACGATGATATGGGGTAAGCGCTTGCCCTGGCGAGCTATTTCAACCAAGGGACTGGATTCGGGTAACAGTTTCATCACTATCTCCTTGCCTGACACTTCCTACGCTTCAATCAGCATTTGGTAAACCGGGTCTATCCTCATACCCGCAGGGCCTCAATGGCGCTCAGGCGTTGGGGAATGGTGGGGTGGTTGTAATAGAACCACACGTATAGCGGATGAGGATTGAGGTTGGCCAGATTTTCTTGGGCCAATATTTTGAAGGCATGTAGCGCCGGTTCTTTGCCTGCCAGGTGCACGGCAAAGGCATCGGCCGTATATTCGGCTTTGCGGAGCAGGTAGTGGATCGGAATACCAAGCAGAAATGCGAGCGGCTCGGATAGGATGCTGAACAAGACAATGCTAAAACCAAAGTGTAGACCCGTTAGCCCAAAGGCCTGGGCCAGAGCCGGGCTTTGCAGAATAGCCCCAATGATGGCCGCATATACCCCAAAGGCGCCGATTTGCAGAGCCAGCAGACGCGGCACGTCTTTATGCACGGCGTGGCCCAGTTCGTGGGCCACCACCGTCAACACTTCTTTTTCTCCCAGTTTTTCGATCAGGGTATCAAAAAGAACGACCTCGCGGGTTTTGCCCAGGCCGCTAAAAAAGGCATTGAGCTTGGTCGAACGTCGAGAAGCGTCCATGACCCAGACGGCGTTGACGTTGAATCCAACCTGGTCGGCCAGGCCCTGGATGGCGTTTTTTAGCGAGCCTTCGGGCAGGGGGCTGAGTTTATTGAAAAGTTTGACAAAGACCTTCGTGTTGAGCACAAAAAAGATGATCATGACCAGCGAGATCAGTGCCCAGGCCGAGAGGATGAACAGGCTAATTTGGGCGGCAAAGGCCAGGTAGAGAGCGTTCACCCCGGCCAGGATCGCTCCACCCAGGATGACAGTTAGGAGCAGGTTTTTAAGCTGGTCCAGCCAGAAGGTTTTGGGGGTGGTTTTATTAAAGCCAAATTTTTCTTCGATGACAAACGTGGCGTAGTATTCAAACGGCAAGCCAATGAGGGTGCTGACCAGCATGAACACGCCTAAATAAGCCAAGGTCTGTATAATCGGATGGGCAAACCAGGCATTGGTCTGGCCTTCCAGCCAGCCAAAGGCCCCAAACCCAAGCAGGCCCAGTAACAAGGCGGTGGAAACGGTTTTAACAATGACACTATGGCGACTGGTTTCCATGGAGTAATGGAGCCATTTGGTGTATTGGGCTTCATCGTAAATACCCTGTCCGCTGGTAGGAATGGGCAGGTTGCGGCGCTGGTAGTTGAGCCATTCCAGGCCCAGCCCAAGCAGGTAAAACACGGCCACCAGACTGATGACAACCGTAGTGATCATGGGGTATGCTCCTTTGTGTTCATTGTGCCGAAATCACACGCCCATTGAAGTTGATCGGCATCTTCATCGACTGATCCAGCGCCGTAGAATCCGAGTCTTTTATCGTTGAATTGCCCAGATTATAGTCTCCTCCTTCCAGAACCTCATACCTGTGCAAGGAGGGTTTTCTTACCCTCCTTTATGGTGAAAGGGGATTTTATCCACCCGATCACCACTTCCCTGCAGAGAACCTGCCCCGCCCGGAGATTGTCACGGGACAACTCAGCGCGCCGCTCACCCTGCGGAAGAGGCGCAGCGAACGCTCACGCTGGAGAAAATCGATAGAGGTGATCAGGCGCGGAAAGTGTGTCCAGGGGTTAACGTGAAGGCCGCGTGCCCGGCGCAGGCCACGCATTAACTCCGTATCCACGATGCGAAAATCGAGCCCGAACTTATCGCGCATCTGGTCGCGTCACTGGATCTGGAGCGCGGAGGGGCAGACGATGAGCACCGAGCGGGCACGGTGGCGCAGGATGAGCTCCTGGATAACGAGGTCCGCCTCGATCGTCTTTCCGAGGCCTACGTCATCGGCGATCAGCAGGTTGGCGCGGGGCATCTGAATAGCGCGTACCACCGGGTCGAGCTGGTAGTCCTCAATAGCGATACCCGAGCGGAAGGGGGCCTGGAGCGCACGCACATCGGCACTGGCGATCGCACCCCAGCGCACGGCGTCCATGAACGCATCGAAGCGGCGGGGATCATCGAAGCCGGTAGGCTGGGGGAGCGCGGAGCCCTCGACGAGCAGGTTGCCCGGCTCGATCTCCCAGATCACCTGGAGCTCCTCACCGAGGGCATCGTCCTCGACGGAGGAGAGGGTGACACAGTGCTGGGGGGTGGGATCGTGGGGCCTGAGTGGGTCGGGGGGGAGGCTACTCTGCCGTACTTCGCTAACGATGTAGCGGCGCTGGCGGACTTCCACGAGCTGTCCCTGCGCAGGGAGTGAAGTTCCAGTAACAGCAGGCATTGGTAGCGCTCGACTAGTTTATACTTCCCCCTGGTGGGACTAAGGCTAGGTGAGATTTTTTGTGGAGGGCCATGCCCTCCACACCTCCCGCACCAAGGCTGGGTGAGATTTTTGTGGAGGGCCATGCCCTCCACACCTCCCGCACCAAGGCTGGGTGAGATTTTTGTGGAGGGCCGTGCCCTCGACGTCTCCCGTACCAAGGCTAGGTGAGATTTTTTGTGGAGGGCCGTGCCCTCGACGTCTCCCGTACCAAGGCTAGGTGAGATTTTTTGTGGAGGGCCAAGCCCTCCACGCCTCCCAATGATCATAAAAGTGCGCTGTCAAAGAGACAGGTCAAGTGTATGCATCTTCTACTCCGGTGTCAATAGCTGACTACCTACGCCGCGTGAAGCTGAAGCCTTTGCTATCCGCATCAACGTAGATGGTATCGCCTTCGGTGAAGGCGCCCTGCAGCAACTCCAGGGCGAGGGGGTTCTGGAGGCGCTGCTGGATGGCACGCTTGAGTGGCCGGGCACCATAGATCGGATCATACCCCTCTTCGGCCAGGCGAGTATGGGCGGCTGGACTCAGCTCTAGGCCAAGTTTGCGTTCGGCAAGGAGGTGGCGTAGGCGTCCGAGTTGGATCTCGACGATCCGCCCGATCTGGTCGCGGCTGAGGGGATGGAAGACGATCACCTCATCGATGCGGTTGAGGAACTCGGGGCGGAGCTCTTCACGGAGCTCGACGAGCACCGCGGTGCGGATATCCTCCTCTTTGACCCCCTCCTGGGTGAGCTCCTGGATCATCGCCGAGCCGATGTTGCTTGTCATAATGACTACGCTATTCTTGAAGTTGACGACACGGCCGTGGCCGTCGGTGAGGCGTCCATCTTCAAGGACCTGGAGAAGGATGTTGAAGACATCGGGGTGGGCCTTCTCTACCTCATCGAAGAGGAGCACCGCGTAGGGGCGACGGCGCACGGCCTCGGTGAGTTGGCCACCCTCGTCGTAGCCGACATAGCCAGGAGGGGCGCCGATCAGGCGTGCAACGGTATGTTTCTCCATATACTCCGACATGTCGATGCGGATCATGGCCTGCTCATCGTCGAAGAGGAACTCGGCGAGGGCCCGGGCCAGTTCCGTCTTCCCGACGCCTGTGGGGCCGAGGAAGAGGAAAGAGCCGAGGGGGCGTTGGGGATCCTGGAGTCCGGTGCGGGCGCGGCGTACGGCGTTGGCCACGGCGGCGACCGCCTCCTCTTGTCCGACGACTCGCTGGTGGAGGCGATCCTCCATCTTGACCAGCTTCTCAACCTCGGCCTCAAGGAGCTTACTGACTGGAACGCCGGTCCAGCGGGCGATGATCTCAGCGATATCCTGCTCACGCACCTCCTGGCGCAGCAGGCTGGTGCCCTCAGCATCGAGCTGCGTCTCAGCCGCAGCGAGGCTCCGCTCCAGCGTGGCGAGGGTACCATACTGCAACTCGGCAGCTTTGTTGTAGTCGTACTGGCGCTGGGCCTGATCAATGGCAACACGGGTGCGCTCGATCTGCTCTTTGAGGCTCTGGATCGACTCGATCTGCTCCCGCTCGTTGCGCAACCGGCTCTCGACCCCACTGCGCTGCTCACGCAGATTGGCGAGCTCCTGCTCAATCTTCTCCAGGCGCTCCTTGCTGGCGCGATCGGTCTCGCGGCGCAGGGCCTCCCGTTCGATCTCGAGCTGCATCATGCGTCGCTTGAGATCGTCGAGCTCCTGGGGGTCGGAGGTGATCTCCATGCGCAGGCGCGCGGCCGCCTCGTCGATCAGGTCGATCGCCTTATCGGGGAGGAAGCGGTCGGCGATGTAGCGATCGGAGAGCAGCGCCGCGGCGACGAGGGCGGCATCGGTGATGCGAACGCCATGGTGGGTTTCGTAGCGCTCCTTGAGACCGCGCAGGATGCTGATCGTATCTTCAACATTGGGCTGGTCGACGATGATCGGCTGGAAGCGCCGTTCCAGGGCGGCATCCTTCTCGATATGTTTGCGATACTCATCGAGGGTGGTGGCGCCCACCATGTGCAGTTCGCCACGGGCGAGCATCGGTTTGAGCATGTTCCCGGCGTCCATGGCCCCTTCGGCGGCACCGGCACCAACCATGGTGTGCAGTTCGTCGATGAAGAGGATGATATCCTCGCGCTCCTGAATCTCTTTCAGCACCGCCTTGAGGCGCTCTTCGAACTCACCGCGATACTTCGCCCCGGCGATGAGGGCGCCGAGATCGAGGGCCACCACCTTACGATCCTTGAGCGCTTCGGGGACATCGCCGCGTACGATGCGCTGGGCCAACCCCTCGACAATGGCGGTCTTACCGACGCCAGGTTCGCCGATCAGGACGGGGTTGTTCTTGGTGCGGCGGCTCAGGATCTGGATGACGCGGCGGATCTCTTCATCACGACCGATGACCGGGTCGAGCTTATTCCGCAGCGCCTGGGTGGTCAGGTCGCGCCCATACTGTTCGAGGGCGGCGTAGGTGCCTTCGGGGGTGGGGCTGGTTACCCGCTGCGCCCCGCGCACGTCGCGCAGCGCGGCGAGGAGGCCCTCACGACGGAGGCCACTCTGTTTGAGCAGGCGCTCAACGGCGCCGCCGGAGTGGTCGAGGAGGGCCAGCAGGAGATGTTCGGTCGAGACATACTCATCGCCAAAGCCGGCGAGCTCGTCGTAGGCGCGCATGACCACGTTGCGTAGGCGTGAGCTGTATTGGGGCTGGACGTTCGTGCCACTGACACGGGGGAGTTTCTGGATCTCGCTGTTGACCTGCTGCTTGAGGGCGCCAACAGCAACGCCCAGCCGGGCTAGCACCTGGGGCACGACCCCATCGCCCTGCTCGAGCAGGGTGAAGAGGAGGTGCTCCGGCTGCACCTCACTGTTCCCGGTGCGTTCGGCGGCGGCCTGGGCGGCAACCAGGGCTTCGTACGACTTTTCAGTCAGGCGGTTGGTGTTCAATGACATCATCTCTCTCCATCTGGGGGTAGGTATGGTTCAAACAAGGGTGGCAGGCGCAGAGGGGCTAAGCCAACAACAGGGCAACCACGGGGGGGCCCGTACGGTGGAGTGCCACGAGGGCGAGACGCCCGCGCTCCAGGGAAAGTCCACGAGGGCGAGACGCCCGCGCTCCAGGGAAAGTCCACGAGGGCGAGACGCCCGCGCTCCGGGGGAGTTGTGAACATGGACAAACGCGATGAGCTACCTGGGAGCGCGGGCGTCCCGGTGCAGCGTGCGTAGCTTGCCCCAAGCGTAAATAGGTAGGTGGCGCGGGCACAGCTTCAGACTGCCTGTATCGTAGCATGGCGCTGATTCAGGCGTACTAACGCGCTATTAGAGGAGTGTAGGATTCGGGGTTGCGCTATGCCTCAGCGCGGATGGTTGTACCCGTATCGAGAGGGAGATTGAGCAGCGCTGCGGCTAAGTTCCCGGGGGCGGGACCAATGAGGCGAACTTCGAGGTCAGGGATGGCCTGGACGAGGCGCCACATCAGTTCAAGTTTGGCGCGCATCCCACCGGTGACATCAACTGCGTGGGAGCCGACGGTGCCGTGCAGGGTGGCGGCCAGGTTGGCGCTGGTGATCAGGGGAATGCGTTGAGCGCTGGGGTCGCGTCGGGGGTCGGCGGTGTAGATGGCATCTTCACCGACAAGGATGATGCGGCTAGGGCGGAGGCTGGTCGCGAGGGCGATGTGGGTCAGGAGCGCCTCGGTCGAGATGATTGCACTACCCTGCAGCTGGTCGAAGGCCACATCGCCATGGATCACCGGGACGAGGCCGTGGCGCAGGGCCAGGGCGACCGGGCCAGTATCCCAGGTGACGATCTGCCCCCCTGCCGCCTGGAGGCTCGCGGAGGGTTGGAGCGAGAGGGCCGGAAATCCAGCGTTGAGCAGGGCATCAACCACGATGCGATTGAGGCGGAGGGCAGCCGCGGCGGTGAGGGCGAAGCCGGTATAGTCAGCGTGGGGGCTCAGACCGCGGTGGATGCCGTAGCGTGCGGCGTAGTGGTGCCCAAAAGAGCCACTCCCGTGGCCGAGGATGATCGGTAGTGTAGGGTCAGCGGCCCGCACCTGGGCCAATTCGGCGGCAAGTTGGTTGATCAGGGGCAGGTCGGCAGCCTCACGGCCAGCCTTATCGGTGATCACGGAGCCACCAAGTTTGATGAAGGTGTACATAGCGGAGACACCACGTATCTGGTTGCGCCCACGCCCCTTTCAACGCGGGAAGAGCAGGAAGACGGTGAGGACGGTAATACCCCAGACGAGCACACTACCGGCCAGGGGCCAATCTTTTAGAATGAGTTCATCGGGGGCGCCACCCTCACCGCGCTGGTAGATCAGGTAGAGGTAACGGAAGATAGCATAGATGACGAAGGGAATACTCAGCATCAGCATGGGGTAAGGTTCCTGGGGCGCGGCCGGGGCCAGGAAGACGGTGATGCTGTAGGCCATGATGATGCTGGCGGTCACAATGGCCATCATCTGGTCGAGCATAGGTACCGAATACTCTTGCAGGATGCGCCGATGGTCGCCGGCCCCACTCTCGAGCAGGGTGAGTTCGTGGCGGCGCTTACCGATACCCAGGAAGAGGGCTAGGAGCAGCATGCAGAGGAGAAGCCAAGGGGTGATCAGGATGCCGATGACGACACCGCCGCCGACGGCGCGCAGCACGAAGCCGGCAGCAAGGGTCAGGATGTCGACGATGACCACATGTTTGAGCCAGTAGGTGTAGAGGAAGCCCTGCACAACGATATAGACCACCAGGGTGCCCAGAAAAGCCAGGCTCGGGTCGAGGAGGAAGGCCAGGGGCATCACCATGGCGATCAGGAGGCCCGCCGTGACCATGCCGACCATGGGGTGGAGGCGTCCTGATGCGAAGGGGCGGTGGCGCTTCTTAGGGTGGGCGCGATCCTTCTCGATATCGACCAGGTCGTTGACCAGGTAGATGGCACTGGCGGCCATACAGAAGGCTACGAAGGCGCCAAGCACGCGGAGCAGCGGCTGGGCGCCGGCGGGGCCCCAGAACTGCCAGAGCCGCTCTTCGGAGAAGGCGATAGCGGCAAAGACGAAGCTATTTTTGACCCACTGGCGCGGGCGCATGGCGCGAATGAGCTCATGCATGACCCCCGACCTGGTTGTTGATCCGACCATGGGTTGCTCGGTTGAGGCTTTATTCATAGATGCATGCGTTCTGCGTCGGGGAGGTAAGCGCCCTGATTGTACCCGAAGCGATCGGGAGCGTCAATGATAGTTGGGGCAATACCTGTTCACAATCGGGGTAGCCAATGGTAGGGCAACCACGGGGGGTTGCCCGTACGGGGGGTGCTACGAGGGCGAGACGCCCGCGCTCCAGGAGAGGTGTGAACAGTTGCGACGCTGCTTACGCTACGGCGGCAGCCTCTCGCTGGAGCAGGGCGCGTTTGCGTTCACTCCCCCAGCGGTAGCCGCTCACTTCGCCACTGCTCCGTACGACGCGGTGGCACGGGATGACGATAGCGAGTCGATTGGCTGCACAGGCAGTGGCAACGGCACGGGCCGCCGTTGGCTGACCAATCTCTGCGGCGATTGAGGCGTAGGTACGGGTGGTGCCAACCGGTATTGCCTGGAGCGCCGTCCAGACGCGGCGCTGGAAGGGGCTACCCGATATATCGAGAGGGAGTTGGCCCGGCTGCGTTGGCTGCTCGATCATGCCGACGAGTGCTGCCAGCCAGGCCGTGATCGCCCTATCATCACTCGGTTCGGCCAAGGGGTCGAGCAGACGCACACGCTCGTTCAGGGCTTCGGGCGTGTCGCCTAGGTCGATGGCGCAGATACCGCGGCTGGTGGCGGCAACGAGCAGCCAGCCGAGTGAACATGGAGCGATGGCGTAACGCGTGCCGGTTGGCATCAGGGAGCCTCCGCAGGTAGTACTCTAAACTGTGCCCACTGCAATTATACCATCCCCCAGTGGGGAGAGGTGAGGGTGGCTCAGAATAGCGTGACCAGTTCCCGAAATCACCGAGCAGGTGCTCGGTGATCCCAGGTTGGGGTGAAGTACTTCGCCCCCACAAGAACAGCTTACTCCTCCAGGATCAGTTCGGCTGCGTCACGGCCGGAGATGAGTGCGCCATGCACCGTTGCCGCATAGTCACGGCTCGTAGCCTCACCGGCAAAAAAGAGCCGATTGGCAACGGGCGCAGCCAGGACATCGTAATCAGCGGGAGTAGCCCCCGTCGCCAGGAACGAGTATGAGCCACCGGCCAGGGGGTCACTTGACCAGCGCGTCATCAGGGTGGCCTCCGGCTCGGGGATGCGCGCTCCGAACATCGCGCGCAGGGCCTCCATCGCCGAGGCCACGATCGCCTCATCGGAGCGCTGCTCCAGTTGACGGGCGTAGCTCCCGGCGTTGAAGCCGAGCAGTACTGGAGTCTTCAGGTAGCGCTGGATGTTGAGCCACTCGGCCCAAGCCCCTCGCTGCTCGGCAATGTAGCCGAGTAGGTGCGGTTCTTCCGGCCAGAAGGCCCGCGGAAAGCGTAGGTAGAGTTTGTTGAGGGTACCCATGCCCAAGCGGCGGATGGCCTGCTGCTTACGAGTCGGCAGGGGTGGGTCGAAGCTCACGCTACCGCGCTTCAGTACGCCGAGGGGCAGGGTGACCAGGGCGTAGGCTGCGCTGAAGGTCCCCCGCGAACTGGTTACCTCTACCCCCCGCTGCCCATAGGCAATGCGGCTGACCGTATGTTCGAGGCGTACATCGAGGTTCTTGGCCAACAGTTGCGCGATCTGATCGTAGCCTGCCGGGAAGAGCCGATCATCGCCAGTGAACTCCTCGCCCTGATCCCAGTGGAGCAGTGAGAGCTCAGCAGCATCGGCGGCATACTCATGCTCAACCTGGGAGACGAGCATGTAGTTGAGGCGACGCCGATCGGTGGCCGAGAGCTTCTGGCCGGCGGCACGGTCGAACGCCGACTGGAGTGAAACATCGGCGTTGCCAGTTTGGCGGAGCGCAGCTGCTTCATCCTCTACATCTTCTATCAGCCCTTCAAAGCGCTCATCTAGCGCCTCATCAGCGCTGTCGGAGAGCTCCTTGGCCCCAGCCTCGTAGCGCCAGAGGGCATCATAGTCAGTCGTCACCGTACTGATACGGCCACTACGGGCCAGGGCGGCAACCGGGTTGCCGCTTACCCCGTGGATCCAGGAGGCGCCCAGATCCAGGGCGAGCTTGGGCCAGGCGCGGTTCGTCCAGATGCGCCCACCGATGCGATCGCGGGCTTCTACAACGATCACCTTCAGCCCTTGATCAACAAGTGAGCGCGCCGCAGCTAGGCCGGCGATTCCGGCACCCACCACGATCACATCGGCACTACCCTGGGCATGGGCTTGTCGTGCACCGGGGATGGCCAGACTGAGCGCACTGGTAGCAAGAAGTAGGAGACGACGACGACTCTGATTCATGGATGATGCTCTTCTCTGAATTGCTTGAAGGGAAGATCTGGACTTACCGTTCGCTTATTTCTTGAGGTGGTTCAGACGAATGCGCAACCAGTCGCAGATAGCAGGTATCCTCCAGGCCCGCCAGCGCCAGCAAGCGTTGTTGCAGGGTCGTCAGCGGGGTCAGATGGCGGATGACCTGGTTCG
>CAIWUD010000047.1 GCA_903915775.1 uncultured Chloroflexota bacterium
AGGAAGCTGGTACCGCAACGGGGGTGGATACGGGTGAAGGGGCGTACCGCCTCAACCGTCAGGGGTGCACCCGCCTCATAGGCGTTGATGACTTTATGTTCGGCACCGTGGTAGCCAAAGACACGTTGGATGTCGGGGAGTCGGCTGATCAGTACGAGGTAGGCTAGGACCAGGATGAGATTGATCACCCCCTCGATGGCCTCACGGGCCAGCACCGACAAGCTGAAGTTGGTGTAGAGGTAGTTGGCGAGCATGGAGGGTAGGACCACGAAGAGCCCGATCCCAATCATGAGTGAACCGAAGAAGATAGCGCGCTGCACCAGCGGCGAGAGTTGCTCCTCCTCGCCTTCGCCCTCTGCACTCACCGCCACTGCTGTGGAGAAGTCGAGAGCCTCTTTCCCAATACGGAGGGCTGAGCCTAGCCCAAGGAGCCCACGGATCAGCGGGAGGCGTGCCCAGGGGGAGGTAAACGTCTCGGTGATCGGCAGATGTTTGAGCACCAACTCCCCATCAAATCGACGCACCGCAACCGTCGCCTGGTGACGCCCGCGCATCATCACGCCTTCCAGAACCGCCTGACCGCCGTACGAGATGGGCTGTCTACTCATGGTGCGACTGACTTCTCTGCGTCTTCGTGTACGCTTCGGCGGGCCAGGGTGGTAGCGGCGGCACGTACCCCGCTCGCCAGGCTCGCAATGCGTATGACGGGTGAAACGACCTGTTCGGCGACGAAGGTCGTCGAGCTGGTGACGGTACCTGCCGACTGACGTGCCTGTTCAGCCAACACCCGTGTGCTATCCAGCACCTCGTTCAGCTTGACCATGGCCTGGTCGAGCTTCGGCACCAGACTACCACTAGCCAGACGCTCGACCCGGTTGATCATGTAGAGCAGGCTGAGCAGGATGGTGATGGTCAGCAGACTGCTGATCAGCATGAAACAGCCCAGGATGATGATGAAGATATCACGAAAAGCCTCACGCACCCCAGCAGGTGCCACTGCTAGTCCAACGATGAAGCTCATGAGGAGGAGTATGATTACTCCCAGGCCTATTCCGATCCACTTGAACACAGTGACCCTCCATGGTAGAGCAGCACGAGGGCAATGGTGGATTATATCATACCCGTAGGCGCGAGACAATCATCATCACGACGAATGATAGTAGCACAGCCTCGAGTACCGGTACCCCAGCCGGACTAGGGAGATCGAGAGGGAAGCGCCACTGGAGCCCAAAGGCGATCAGGCAGCTGAGGAGCGAGGCCAGCCAGAAGAGCGGGAGTTGCACCCAGGAGCGGCCCAGCAGGAGATGGCCCAACGTTGCGCAGGCAGTGACGATCAAAAGGAGGAGGAGCGTTGCAGGTGCGATTCCCTCAATCATGGGTAGCTCACGGACGAATGATCCGCCCTCCACCAAGAACGCGATCGTCAGCGTAGAAGACGGCAGCCTGACCGGGCGTGATCGCTTTAAGTGGGGCTTGGAGGTGAACGGCTAGACGACCGTTGCCGAGGGGTGTAACCTCAGCTGGCGCCGTGGTGGCGTGGGCACGAACCTGTACTGCGCATGTGAAGGGTTCAGTCGGCGCGGCACCCGTGACAAAGCTGGTGCGGTCGACCATGAAGCGGTCGCGGAGCATGGCCTCCGGTGGTCCAACGATCAGGGCGTTACGCGCCACATCGATATCCACCACGTAGCGTGTCGCTCCTCCACCTAGGCCCAGGCCACGCCGCTGACCGATGGTGTAGAGTGGCAAACCGTTGTGGCGTCCAACCTCTCGTCCAGTGAGATCAACAATTGGTCCAGGGCGTAGGCTCTCGACGGCCTCCTCACGCAGGAGGTTACGGTAGTCACCGCCGGGCACAAAGCAGATATCCTGGCTCTCAGGGCGATCAGCACTCGCCAGGCCGCGTGCAGCAGCAGCGGCGCGCACCTGCGCCTTCGTCAGTTCGCCAATCGGGAAGAGCAGACGTGCAAGATCCTGTTGGCCAAGCATGTAGACCATGTAGGATTGGTCTTTATCCTGGTCGACGGCGCGGCGGAGCTCGTAGGGTGCGGTGGCGGCGTCTGGTCGAACCACACGGGCGTAGTGACCAGTGGCGACGTAGGCAAAACCGAGGGCCCGCGCCCGCTCGAGCAGGGCCCGGAACTTAATCTCGCGGTTACACTCCAGGCAGGGGTTGGGGGTAAGACCCTGGGTATAGGCCTGGACGAAGTAGTCGATCACGTGGCGCCGAAACTCACGCTGGTAGTTGAAGACGTAGTAGGGGATGGCGAGTTGGGCGCAGACACGGCGTGCACTCTCCGCCATCTCGGCAGCGCAGCAGAGACTCTCGGCGAGCCGATCGTCATCGTCATCCCAGAGGTGCATTGTCACTCCGACGACCTGATGCCCCTGTTCATGGAGCAGCGCAGCCGCCAAAGAGCTATCCACACCACCACTCATGGCAACCATAATCTGTGTCATAGAGCCATTATAGCATCGTCGCAGGCGCTCGGTGATCCCAGGGAGGTGGGGAGAGCCTCGGACACCGAGCAGGCGCTCGGTGATCCCAGGGAGGTGGGGAGGGCTCGGCCCTCCACGAAAAACCCCAACCAAGCTTTGGTGCCGCTAAGGAGAAACACGAACGGGTCCAGTAGCTTTCCGGAGTGGGGTATAATGGATCGTAGTCCCCTCCTGGGGAAGCTTCTTCGTGCCAGATAAAGGCATCCTTGTCGCGTGCAGTCCCTTGCGGCGCAGCCGCACCACAAGCTGATAGAGCAGAGTAAGAGTCAGGTGAATTCAATGCAGCGTGTTCTCATCACCGGTGGAGCTGGTTTCTTAGGCATTAACCTTGTGCGCTATCTCCTCGATCGCGGCTATGCGGTGCGATCCCTTGACATTGCCCCCTTCGACTACCCCGAACGGTCGCGGATTGAGGCGCTTGTCGGCGACATCCGTGACCATCAGCGTGTGGCGGTGGCCATGGAGGGCGTGGATATCGTTGTTCATACCGCAGCCGCTCTGCCGCTCTACAAGCCGGCTGATATCTTCTCGACTGACATCGACGGTACACGCAACGTGCTCCAGGCTGCGCTCACCAACCAGGTGGCGCGCTTCATTCATATCTCGACGACGGCAGTCTATGGCATCCCCGATCACCACCCACTGCTCGAGACCGACCGTATGGATGGCGTAGGTCCCTACGGTGAGGCCAAAGTGCAGGCCGAGCAGCTCTGTATGGAGTATCGGTCGCGGGGTATGTGCGTACCGATCATCCGCCCCAAGTCCTTCATTGGTCCTGAGCGCCTCGGTATCTTCGCGATGCTCTACGACTGGGCGAAGGATGGGAAGAACTTCCCACTGCCGGGCAGTGGGAAGAATCGCTACCAACTGCTTGATGTGGAAGATCTCTGTGAGGCGATCTACCGCTGTATGACCCTGGATGCCGCACTGGTCAATGATACCTTCAACATCGGTGCCAAGGAGTTTACGACGATTAAGGCAGACTTCCAGGCGGTACTGGATGCAGCCGGTTTTGGCAAGCGGATCGTGAGCTTCCCGGCCGCACCTGCGACGGCGATCCTGGTGTTGATGGAGAAGCTCAAGCTCTCTCCGGTCTACAAATGGGCCTACGGCACGGTCACGGAGGACTCATTTGTCTCGGTCGAGAAGGCTGAGCGGGTCCTGGGCTTCCAGCCTAAATACTCGAACCAGGCTGCTCTGGTGCGCAACTATCGCTGGTACGTTGAGCATCTTGCCGATTTTCAGCATGCGACCGGTGTTTCCCACCGGGTACCCTGGAGCCAGGGGGTCTGGAAGATTGCCAAGCTTTTCTTCTAAGGTGTGTTTCAAACCAGCTTGACACGCTTCCGGGAGGTGTGGAGGGCGAAGCCCTCCACAAAAACAACCAACCCCAGCCCTGGTGCCGCCAGCGTGTCAAGCCGGCGCAGCCGAAACTGAAGCATGCCTAAGGTGTGTTTCAATGTTGGCTGTGCTGGCGCGACTTTCTGGCGCTACCAGAGTTGGAGTAGAGTCTTTCGTACCTGTTCACAATCCGGGTAGCTAACGACGGGGCAACCACGGGGGGTTGCCCGTACGGAGGGCATCACGATGGCGAGACGCTCTCGCTCTGGGAGAAGTGTGAACAGGTACACTCTTTCGTGAGGATGAAGCCCTCCCGTTCGCTGAGGAGAAGCCATGACTGCAACAATTGGTAGTGAAGCTATCCAGCGTTACCAGGTGATTGAGCACTACCTGGAGGGTGCTGAGGGGCCGATGCGCTACTGGGCCTCCGAGCCGCGCCAGGGCCTGCCACTGCTCTTTATCCATGGCTACGGGGCGCTGATCGAGCATTGGCGACCGATTATGCGTAGTGTGGCCAGCCAGCACAGCTTCTACGCCCTCGATCTCTATGGCTTTGGCTACTCGGCCCGTCCCCGTGGTCTCTCCACGCGTGAGCGTTGGGCCAAGCAGGTGGCAACTTTTGTGCGTGAGGTGATCGGTGGCCCTGCGGTCCTGATTGGTCACTCTATGGGTGGCGTGGTGGTGAGTGAAGTTGCGCGGAGCTACCCTGACCTGATCCGTGCCCTGGTGCTGGTCAATAGCTCTGGGATGCAGCCCTACGAGCGCCCACTCTCTCCGGGCGATCGGGCCATGCTCGGTCTGATCGGCGCGCCACTGTTTGGCGAGGCGATGGCGGGTATCTTTGCGAACAGTTGGGGGGTGCGTCAGGGGCTGCTCGCAGCGTACCATCGCAAGGAGCGGGTAACCCCTGAGCTC
>CAIWUD010000048.1 GCA_903915775.1 uncultured Chloroflexota bacterium
AGCCGAGAGCCGACGTCAAGAGAATCGACACATGGACGGTAACCGAGAAGTTGAAGCGTCCTGAAGAGGATCTCTTTGTCTACCGACCAGCCCCAGACCAAGCTTGGGTAGCCTTCCGTCCCGCACGGCGGGTACGCCTGCGCAACGGACGCCCCGATCCGAAGCAAGCAGATACTTCGCTCTTTGCCATTGAGCAAATTGTGGAGGAGACTCGCTTCCTCGCTGAGCTTTCTGGCTCGCCTGACGACATGGGCTGCCTTGCAAAAGCCTTGAAACCCATCCTCGCAGGGCAGCGATGGCTGCGCATAGGCCGGTCTGGAACACCGGTCGAGGTCGTGCGATCTGCCTGGCTTCCCAAAGCGGATTCCACCAAAGACTCATCCCCTGGGTCGCAATCTTCGAAGCAACCTCGCGAGCAGACGAACGAAACGGACGCCAAGAAGACATTCCGGCTCACCCTGACTGCAGACCTCCTCGTGCGTGACGACCTTCTGCGTTGGCGTACGGCACTGGATGAAGCATCGTTCCGAGCGTTGATTAAGGAGCCTAACCTTTGCATCAAGAGGTCGATGCAGGAGTGGGTCATGGTGCACGGCTTCAATGGCCGATCGCGTTTGTGGCGCATGCCGGCTGCGGCGATTCGACGGGGCTCGGTGTTCGAGGTCTCGGGATTGGGTGTTGCTGAACTCATGCGTCGAGCGGCGCAGGGTGACTGGTTGGGCGAACGTACGCACGAGGGTTTCGGCCGTTTTCGCTTGGACGAAGTGCTTCCGGGGGTCACGCACGACGCAGGTCTGGGCAATGAGCCTGCTGATGCGGTGAGCGACGATCCCGACGATCCCACGGAGGCCATCGCTGCACAGACACACCAGTGGCTCGGTGCGCACAAAGCGCTTGCCAAACCGGCCACCACGGTAGAGCGCAAGCCCAGCCTAGCGCAGTGGCTCGATCTTGTTGCCGATCTCAAACGTGACGCAGAGAAGGCGATCGACGATCGCCTCAACCCGACAACGGTCGGCGCCAGAGGCTGGAAACATGCTGATGCCAAGGCGATCGTAGAGAAGCTCAAGGAAATCTCTGATCCTGAAAGTCGGGAACTTCACGCATATCTGTTCGTGCGTTGGCTGCGTGTGGCGATGCGCAAGGAGAAGGTATGAAGACGCGGTTAACGCTGTTTACCGCCAAGCTTGTACAGGATTCGGCCCTGACGGTAGCGGGGCTCGACCGGGAGAGTAGCGCGGACCACCCCTTCACCCTCGTCAACGGTAGACCAACACTGGTGGGTCGCGGCCTCAAGGGTGCGGCTGTGGCAATGGCCAAACGCTGCTTCGAGCCGCTCCCCCGGGCTGTTTCCGATGATATCAAAAACGGGGCACTACGACGTTCGGCATGGGAGTTTGCGGATGCAACGCCAATCGATCCACCTGTTAAGCCGCGCCTACGGGCAGGCGTCGGGATTCGACACAAGACGGGCGCTCGCGCACAGGGCGTGCTGTACGATCGTGAGATTGTGCCCGCGGGAACCACATGGAAACTTGAGCTTCGAGTCGACTGGAGCGTTGTGGAGGACGACCGTGAGGCTGAGGAGGCAGAAGGCATCCTTGGCTACGTGCTCGCACAACACTGGTCGCAGGGCCGCTGCTGGCTTGGTGGCGATGTGGCACGCGGTCTCGGCTGGTGCCACCTCAAGGATCTTCAAGCATACCGTTTTGATGAGCAGAGCTACGAGTGTTGGATCACATCGGGGCGCAAGGAATTGCCCGATGCACTTACAGATCTACCGACCGCTCAGCCAACGCGCGCGTGGTGTTTCCGCTCGCTCGATGTAGAGATTAGCTTCGGTGAGTACAAGCCGAAGTCGGATGAGCCAGCCTGGGGTCTCGATATGCTCGCGATCGGCACGCACGATGCGGAAGGCATGGTACAACCAACGGGCGATGGTATCTGGGCAAAGCCGTCGTGGGTTGATCCGACGGCGCCAACACCCGATGCAATGCTTACCGACCGTGCGATTCTGATGGAGGGTCCACGTCCACTGATTCCCGGTGCCAGCCTGCGGGGAGCGCTGCGCCACGCCTTCTCCCGCGCTGAACGAACTGCAGGCCATAGCGTGCAAGATCCACACCCAGTACAGGGTAAGGTTGGAGAGAATGACCCTGGAGGCCAGGCATTCGGCACGGTTAGCAAGAGTAGCCGCATCCTGATCCGCGATGCGCGCGCCGAAGCAGATTGGGCAGCGGCAAAGCTCCACATGCATGCGGAAGACGAGTTTTCAGCCGGCTCCTACGGCAGCGCCAAGCGCGACACGGTTCGTCTGCTCAAGGGAACATTCCCGATCCGCATCGTCGTCGAAGGTTCCACACTTGAAGAGGTCGAACCACTTGTCGCGATCATCGATCAGCAGATTGCCCTGGGGAGCTTGGGGCACCTACCCATTGGTGGACACAAGATGCGTGGCGCGGGTTGGGGCCAGTGGCTAGCCAAGGGTTGGTGTGTCGGTGATGTAGTTGTAGAGACGAAGAAAACCTCGTTACCTAAATCGGCGCAAGATGATGCGGTTGTAGAGGCGAAGGAATCCTCCTCATCTGAACCGACACAAAAGGTTAAGCATACTACCCGTGCACCTCAGGGTTTCTTCGAAGTACCTGAGGTTGCAGAGGTTTGGGTTGAACATAAACATGGCACCATGGACGCTGCTCCGCTCACGCTCGGCGCCGCAGCGAAACTGGCGAAGGCGGCTCTCGGTGAGGCAGCGCTCGTCGCCTGGTGGTGTGACCCGGCGATTGATCTATCGTATGCCCCCACTGCGCCACCTAAGACGTTTGGGCTTGCATGGTCTGTAGACGAGGGCCTCCCGGTCGAAGAGGTTGCTTTCTATACCAAGCGTGCTGTCTGGCGTGCCGCCCGAACGGTCGCCGGTGCGCAATGGGTAGTTCTTAGAGAAGTTGCCCCCAATACGGGCGGCGCCAGACCGGCAACAGTCGTGTACGTGCCCGCACGCTTGCACGGCTTTCAACGCTTCTCGGCGGCAGACACCGGACGTGGGAAGGTGCTGGTGCGGCAATGGTACCGCGGTGACGAAATACTCGGCTTTACGATTGAGCAGGTAGAGCAGGAGGAGCGCTGATGACAGGGAAATCGTGCCGAATCCGTGTTCGCGTGCTTGATGGGAAGCCGCGTACCAAACAGGATTTGAATCGTCTCAAGAGCAATGTACTGAAAATGGCCCACCTCGACATCTTCGATGCCAAAGGTGGAGTTGAGTTGATCCTGTGTGCTCCACAGGAAAAACATCTGGCTGATGTACGCGCAAAGCTCCGTGATGCCGGACTCGAAGAGATCGAAAGAGGCGACACTACCACCCCTACGCCACCGCCTGCGACACCAGCCCCTCAAGGCGTGCGACAAGGCGGATCCCAGCAACGCCACCAGGTGCAGGGCGTATGGCAGCAGCCCAACAGCGCACAGCGCCCGCCAGAGGAGGCACCACCTGACCTATCGAAAAAGCCGTATGGCTTTGTTCCACTCCCCGAAACATTCACTACTGCCGAACCCATCTGGCACGACGGGACGAGTAGTAACGGCAAGTTGTCGGGAGAGATCCGCTGCGAACTCGAGACGCTGACCCCGCTGCTAGTTGGTTGGGAACGAGGAAACGTCGGCGATGGGGAAGCTGACTGGCCGGTTCCTGCTAACTTAAACGGCGTCGGTCAACTCGTCGACGAGAAGCCCGTCCTCTGCCCGCTGCGTGCACCATGGGGCGAACGCCCCGTGATCATCCCCGGCGACACGCTGAAAGGCCTACTCCGGCACGAACTGGGCGCGTTGCTCGGCGCCCCGCTGGAGCGCGTGGCCGAGCGCTCCTACTCTTATCGACCCAACACGCTGTTTCCGCAAGATCCCAATCCGTTCTTGATCGCACGGCTCGCGCGTGTGCCTCAGGGTGGTGTTGCGATGCAAGCGCTCGGCGTCGGTGGGCTTAACGTCCGTGTTCCTATAAAGCTTGAGTTGCTTCAGGATAACCTCGCGTATGATAGGCACCATACCAAAAAAGCGAACTACTACCGCTTCGACAACGGAGGGGGCGGTGCGCCATACCGGGGCGGGCTGGGCGCAGGCATGCGACTCAACAAGATGCGAAACCTGCATAACCGGCTCACCACAAACCCGAATACAACGGTTAAAACCGTCAATGTCCCAGACAAGGTCCAGCAGGGCTACCTCGCCACACTACGCCACCTCATCGATCCCGACCACGGCCACTTCTCCAGTCGGTATCCTGATAACCCCAACATGGTGGCGTGCGACCAAGCCCGTGAGCGTATCCTCACGGCAGCGCAGTGCGTGGTTTTCCAACCCGGAGATATGATCTGGGTCGAGTGGGACACCAATAAGGAGTGCATCGTCTCGCTGGGCTGGCACTACTACTATCGTTGGGCTTACATCGATACAGTCCGTAAAAAGGGCGGTACGAGTGAGCGTCGCGGGCTTTTTGCCCTGGACGAGGAGCGCAAACCTGACGGCGATGGTGCTCCCGAGAAGCTATCGCCCGTACGGCGCCTCTTTGGCTACACCGGCGATAACGAGGGTAGCGCGGGAATAGGTCAGGAAGAGCATACACAGCTTATGGGCCGCATCTCGATCAATGCCGGCCTTGAGGTGATCAACCCAGGCGACACAGATGAGCAGCGCTTCCTAGGCCCCACCTTCCTCAAGGAGCTCGGCATTCCACGGCCGAGCGCGGTTGAGTTCTACCTGAAGCAGCCGCATCACCCCGCCATGCGCCCCAGTGATCAAGCAACCCTTATGACCTACGGTGATGCTGCCGGTTACGATGATCCTGGAGAGCTCGCGGGCCGCAAGTTCTACATGGATCGCGAGGACACCTATACCGGCGAGCCCTGGAAGGACGCGTCGAACGCCGACAGATCCAACAAGCGAAGCACCCTGGCTTTGGAGGCCTCATGTCCAGAGCGTCTCTTCCGCTTCACCCTGCGCTTTCGCGATCTCGAGCCCGCGGAGCTCGCTGCCGTCTTGGTTGCCCTCTGCCCTCACCAGTTCCATGGTCTGCTTGGGGGCGAGCACCCGGATGGTTACTGCTCCAAACTGGGTTATGCACGACCCTTGGGCTGGGGCAGTGTGCGCATCGAGGCCAAGGCGCTCTTACTGCTTGGCAGCACGAATAGCAAAACGGTGTTACAAGACCAAGGCGATCTTATCACCTGGACGAAGAACTATTATGCGTCGTATCCAATGCGGCAGGAGTGGCTGAATATTCATCGGCACAAGCATCCCGACGCCCGAGACTACCCCAGGGACGGTAACGGAAATATTTACGCCTTCCACTCTCATATACGCGCTAGACATTCACGCTCGCGTCGTTATCGCAATCACAAGGGAGGCAAGCCATGACGAGACTCCTCATCTTCACCACCGGTCAGACCGATGTTCAGTTGGTTCAAGAAAACAATCGTTATGAACTTGATGGTAAGAATTGCGGAAGCCTCCACGACCAGATCGAGCAGCGCACCTGGCGTGTTGTTGATGCTCCGGCCAGCAAGGCTTACGAGCGGATATCTGCACTCCCCGACGGCGACCTGACCCTCTGTACTCCCAAACTGGATGCGGTACTCCACTTTTTCGGCGACACGTTACCTTCTGCTGCGCTCATCCTAGAGACCCGCCGCACCAAGATGAAGGGTGATCCACGCTTTGCCGGTACAGTGGTTAAAAAGCGCCTCCATGATCGCGACGTACATGTGACACTTCACGCATTCCTTAAGGATAATGAAAAGCTTGAGGATCCGAACAACCCTGCAGATGCCGTTGTCCGCGGCAGTATCGTGGACTCCCTGGCGGGGGCCATAGGTAAGGCGATTAAGGAGGGGAAGCCCACCGAGATCTTCGCGGCGACAACCGGTGGGATGGCGCCGGCAAACGACCTGATCGAGGAGTTGACCCGCCTCTATGCAGTTTCCATTGGCGCAAAAGTAACAGTGTTGGAAGTACCGGATGCTACAACCGCTAAACAGAACCAGGTAGAATGTGCTATCGAAGAAAGGTTCCATCCAGCCGCCCTCTATCGGGCCCGTTGGCAGGCGCTGTCACTCATCCAGAAGGGAAACCTGCTGGGAGCGTGGGGTGCAGTCGAGCACCTCCAGGGCATACCTGGCCAAGAATGGATCAAGGTTGTGGAGTGGCTCGCCCGTTTTGCGTCGTCGCTGTACATACCTCCTGAGGAGTGTGATATCCCTAGCTTGAAGCACAAATCCATGGCTGTGCGTGCAGCACTACGCGTGGAGTTTGCGCTCCGTGCGAAAGACATCCCGCGGGCGGTGCACGGCACAGTCGCATTTTTCGAGTCGGCACTGAGGGATTGGCTTCACCAGCGTGACTTTGCCCAAGAGGATGGAGCCAAGGGTAATCTTGAAGACGGCTTTACTTTTGACCAACCGCCCACTAATAGACGTTTCCGCAAACGCAGAACCGACAAAGTCTGGAAGATAGATGATTTCAAGGAGGGCACGGAGGAATGGTTGGAGGTACTCAACAAGCCAAGATTGCAAGCTCTTGAGAGTGCGCTTTCGGGCAACATCCGCTACCTGCGCAACGATGTCGCGCACAACGAGCCGACACCCCAGCGCATGGAGAGCGCTCGTGCCGAGATGCAAGGGTCGGAGTTGTGGTCCAAGGATGACCCATCCAAATTCCTGAGCCAACCGCTCGTCCAGAATGTGCTGGAGGAACTCGGTATCGATAAACCCGATAGCCTGTGCGATAAACTGCTGGAGACGGTCCGTACCCGCCTACTTCCCTAGCCACAATCAGCGAGCAGTGGGTGGAAGGAGGAGAACTACCACCAGCCTGGCACAGCCCAGGCGTAGCGCCACCGACCAGCAGAGCTACCAACTCACCGCTGCCGCCCCGGCGCGCCTGCCACCCCCGGGCGCACCGCCAGCGGTGGCCGTTCCACCGAGCATCCCGGCCTTCGAGGAGCTCCCGGTAGTCTACTTGCCCCTGGTGAGGAGGTAGGAGGTAGGAGGTAGGAGGTAGGAGGTAGGAGGGGGCCGGGGGCCGACTCCTCCCCCCAGCGGGGGGAGGTTGGGAGGG
>CAIWUD010000049.1 GCA_903915775.1 uncultured Chloroflexota bacterium
GCCGCACAGTTCGTCATCAGAGGTATCCGCTCCGCCCAGCAACGCCGAGCAATCAACACACCCTAGGCACTAGAAAGCGATAGCCCGTATGGCGATCAAATCACGTGCGGTAGTGATCCCCCGCCGGAATAGTATCGAGCTGCGGACCGTGCAGGTACTTGAGCCAAAGGCCGGCGATGTTCTGATACGCACGGCGTTCACATCGATCAGCGCGGGAACCGAGCGGATGCTCCTCGATGGAAGAATGCCCCATCCTGCCCTCCTCTTTCCCGTTGTCCCCGGCTACGAGACCGTTGGTCAGGTGGTGCAGGTCGGTGCACGTGCCCCAAAAGAGCTCCTCGGTCAATGGGTCTACGTTGGTGGCGCACGCTGCTTCCGCGGCGTCAATCCGGCCTGGGGCGGGCAGAGTGAGTATATCAGTACGGAAGCTGAACGAGTCGTTCCATTGGGAACGATTGATCCGGCGACGGGGGTCATTCTTGCCCTCGCCGCAACGGCGCTCCACGGTCTGAATGTGGCCCAGATTCGCTCCAGTGATCGCGTTCTCGTCCTCGGTCAGGGTATCGTTGGCCAACTGGCGGCACGCTTCGCCAAGCTCCAGGGTGCACAACATGTCGCCGTTGTCGACCGTGTCGCGTCACGTCTGGCAGTCTCCAAAGCCGATCAGGTGATCGATGTGACCCGTGAGTCGCTCGACGAGGCGATCAGTGAGACGAACATCAATCTGATCGTTGAGGCCACCGGATCGATGCCAGCCCTCGCCTCGGCGTTACCGTTGCTGGCGAACCACGGGCGAGTCCTGCTGCTCGGCTACTACGATCACATCCACATCCCCTACGCACCCGTCTTCATGCGCGAGGCACAGATTCTCATTGCCCGTGAATGGCAGTTTGGCCCCGACGGTGATCTCCCGCGCGCCCGTGATCTGCTCGCCTCCGGTGCGCTCGATGTGAGCGGTCTTCTCACCCACCGCGTACCACTTGATCGCATTCAGGCCGCCTATCGGCTGGCCTTTGAGGATCCCAGTTGCCTGAAACTTGTTGTGGAGTGGCCTAGGGATGGTATAGAAAGCGACGTTGCCCATGCCCGCACACCCTAAATCGTCGGGTCCGACATCCAATGCACGCATGCTGGCGGTCTATGGCAAGGGGGGAATGGGCAAGTCATTCTTCACCACGAACCTGGTGAGCAAGCTTGCCCTGCTCGGCAATCGGGTGATGCAACTCGGCTGCGACCCCAAGCATGACAGCTGTAATGCGCTCTTTGGCGGCGTAAGCTTGCCCACCCTGGGCGATGTCTGGCGCAACTTCAAAGAGGCGGGACGCGAGGATGCGCTGCAGGCACGGGATGTCATTTTCAAGACCAAAGTCATGGATCAGGCTACCGTCTATGGCTGTGAAATCGGCGGACCCGAGGTCGGGCGTGGCTGCGGCGGGCGTGGGATCACCTTCGGTTTCGATACTCTCGAGAAGTTCGGCCTGAGCCAGTGGGCCCTCGACTTCGTCGTGATGGACTTTCTCGGCGATGTGGTCTGCGGTGGTTTTGCTACCCCCCTCTCACGCTCCCTCGCCGAGGAGGTGATCATCCTCTGCGGTAATGATCGCCAGAGCCTCTATGCGGCGAATAATATCGCCAGCGCAGCCAAATATTTTGCCAGTATGGGTGGGCGCACACGGCTGATCGGGCTCATTGTTAATCGTGATGATGGCTCTGGGGTGGCTGCACGCTTTGCCGAGCGGATCAACCTGCCCGTACTGGCGAGTATTCCCCTCGATCGCACGGTCCGCGAACTGGCCGATGCGTGCCGCCTCGCCCTCAGCGAGCCACGCTTTGATGCGATCTTCGATAGCCTGGCCCGCCAGATCATCACCCGTACGACACCGACGGTGGCCATGGATAACGTACACCCCCTTGAGTATAAGGAGTTCCTCAGCGTCTTTGGTGCTGAGGAGCCCGATTTTGTCCCTGACGGCGCCTCGATCGATGAGTTGATGGGTGGGCGCCGCAGTCGCCAAGTGCCAACCCTCGAGCTTGGGCTGATGGCGCAAGGTAGTATCGCCGAGCAGTCAGATCAGGATCCGGTTACGCACCGGGTGGTGGGAAGGGTACGGCGTGATCTGGGCATGTATGTGACCGAGGCCAACCGCGATCCCAAGAAGGGCCTGACCCTCACCGTTGATGGACATACGACCATCTGCTTCGGTGACGAGAGTGATCTCGACAGTAAACTGGCCATCCTGGCCGCACTGCAGAAGTCGGGTGATCCCTACCGCTACGTCGATCTGCGCCGCCCTGCTAGTCCGCTCTACCGCTAGCGCCAGTGTGAGCATCGGGCGCTGCTGGGGCTGGGTTAGCGGTTTTCGTGGAGGGCTACGCCCTCCACATCTTTCCCCCTTTAGAGCACCATAGTGAGGTCTCCATGGAACTACCCATACCCTCTCAGATCGCGCTGGTTGAGTATACCCTGGCCCCATGGTACTTGCGACTGCGCTGGTGGTGTGCCACCCGTTTCTGGTGCTGGTGCCAGAGTTTCGAAGCGTTGGGGGTCGAGTCGCCCCAGCAAGCGAACCCCCTCTGGCGCGTCTGGTGAACTGTCCCCACAGGAGGAGGCCTATGGAAGTCGATGTCGATCTCAAACTGCTCAACCAACTCCTCGTTGAGAAGATGCGCGTCAAGCGCCGCCCCGTCGCGATTACCTACTGCCCCGATGGGCCGCCCCCCGGCTACGAGCCAGTCAATATTGTTCGTCTCAATCCCACGAGCTCATTTCCGTTTCGTGGTAGAATTGGTCGAGAACTTTCGCATCGATCCGCAGCGCATGCGTGAGGTGATCATGCCCTCGTTCGCCGCCAAAGCACTCGAAAAGCAGTAGGAGCAAAGCGATGCCAGTTGGTCTTGGTGAAGCTACTGAGATGATCGGCCCCTTCTCACCGGCACTCGTCTGCTGGGCGAGCCTCGTGCTCACCGTGCTTGCCCTGGGCCTCACGTTCTTCTGGACGAACATCACCGCCTTTGCCCGCCGTACCCGCCAGGGTCAGCGCAAGGCAACGGCTGGTTCGATGGTCAAGCGCCAGATGCGGTAGCGGTTCACCCCTTCCCTGGGAATACGAGCGGCTCACTCGCGAAGGTGCCACTCGCTACAAAAACGCCTTGCGCAGAGCAAGTGGCGTTACCGAGGTTAGGTTAGGCTCTTGTGGTGGAGGGCTGCACCCTCCACATCCCCCATGAAGCAGTCGTGTCTGGTGGGGCTTGTCCCTCCTCCTGCGCTTCCCCTCGCTCTATCTACCGAGACTCGCACCCATGGTCACAGAAACTCAACCCCCTCCACAGCCGGCCAAACATGTCCCCACTAGCCCTACGTCCGGCATAACGTTTCCCTTTCCCTTTACCGCGATCGTTGGTCAAGCCGAACTGAAGCTTGCGCTCCTCCTCTGTGTGGTGAATCCCACGATCGGCGGGGTCATGGTCATGGGGCACCGTGGAACCGCGAAGTCGACGGCTGTGCGGGCCCTGGCCGATATGCTCCCACCGATTAAAGCGGTGCAGGGTTGCCCCTATTCGTGTGCTCCCGATCGGACGGCTGGGATCTGTGATCAGTGTCCTAAGAACGGCGGTGGCTCGGGTAAGCGCCCTACTGCGGTGACCATCCCTGTACCGGTGGTCGATCTCCCCCTCGGGGCAACCGAAGATCGGGTCTGCGGTACGCTCGATATTGAGCGTGCTCTGAGCCAAGGGGTGCAAGCTTTTGCCCCCGGACTGCTGGCCCGCGCTAATCGCGGTTTTCTCTACATCGATGAGGTGAACCTGCTCGAAGATCACCTGGTTGATGTCCTGCTTGATGTCGCAGCCAGTGGCACGAATGTCGTCGAGCGTGAGGGTATCAGCGTGCGCCACCCGGCCCGTTTTGTGCTGGTGGGCTCGGGAAACCCTGAAGAGGGCGATCTACGTCCACAACTACTCGACCGCTTCGGACTCCATGCGCGTATCACGACCATCACCAATGTTGAGGAGCGCGTCGAGATTGTCAAGCGTCGCCGTGCCTACGATGCTGATGCGGAGGCTTTCACAGCTGCATGGGCGAAAGAGACGGCAAAGCTGCAGCGCAAGATCAAGAGCGCGCAGAAACGGCTCCCCGAGGTGGTTCTGCCCGATCCCGTGCTCTATAAAATTGCCGAGCTCTGCGTACGGCTCGAGATCGATGGGCATCGTGGGGAGTTGACCCTCAGCCGAACGGCTACTGCCCTGGCCGCCCTCGAAGGTCACGATGAGGTGCAACTCGAGGATGTTCGACGTATCGCCATTCTGGCACTGCGCCATCGTCTGCGCAAAGATCCCCTTGAAACCCAGGACGATGCTGTACGGATCGAGCGTGCCGTTGAGGAGATCCTGGTCTAACCATGGCGAATCTGCTCCCCTTCTCAGCCCTGGTTGGGTTGGATATGGCGCGGCAGGCTCTGCTCCTGCTCGCAGTAGACCCCGATCTGGGTGGGGTTGTGATCGCCGCGGGTGTCGGGACGGGCAAGAGTAGCCTGGCCCGTGCATTTGCCCAGCTTCTGGAAGCGCCGATCTTTGTCGAACTTCCTGTGGGCGTTACCGAGGATCGCCTCCTGGGAGGGCTCGATCTCGAGGCTACCCTGGCCCGTGGTGAGCGCGTCCACCGGAGTGGCGTGCTGGCCCGTGCCCATGGCGGTCTACTCTACGCCGATGGGGTCAATCTGCTCGATGACAGCACGGTCAACCATCTCCTGGGCGCCGTAGATAGTGGCGTGGTTCGCGTCGAGCGTGAGGGGTTGAGTCTCGTTGAGCCTGCCGACTTCGCGCTCATCGCCACCTACGATCCCGCTGAGGGTGCGCCACGTCGACACCTCATGGATCGTGTCGGGCTCATTGTGGCACCACTAACCCAGGCTCCTGCCCCCGCCCGAGCGGAGGTGGTGCGGCGTAACCTCGATCATGAGCGCCAACTTCAGCGTCGCATGCGCCGAACGAAGCGGGAGATCGATGCCGATACGGGCGATTCCTTTGACGATGAGGATGCCCTCCTCCGTGCCGTGGTGATGGTGGCCCGTGCGCAGCTGCCAACGGTGATGATGAGCGACACCCAAACCGCCCAGCTGATCCAGGCTGCCCTGGCTCTGGGTGTGGAGGGGCACCGTGCCGATATCTATGCCACCCGGGCAGCCCTCGCCTCTGCGGCCCTGGCTGGCCGCGACACCGTCGCTGATGAGGACATGGAGCGTGCCGTGCGTTTTGTGCTGCTACCACGAGCCACCCGTGCCCCTCAGCTTGAGCAGCCACCCGAGCAACCCCCCGAACAGCCGCCCGAGCAGCCCGAACAGCCGCCACCACCTGAGCAGCCTGACCAGGAGCAGGAGGAGCAGCAACCGCCACCGCCACCCGAAGAGTTGACGGTCGAAGATCTCATCCTGTCGGCGCTGGATACGGAGGTGGCGCCCGATATCCTGGAGACGCCATTTACTGTGCGCCGCAGTGGGCGCAGTGGATCGCGTGGGGCTACATCCGGGTTGCGTGGGCGTCACATCCGCTCGGTTCCGGGGCTACCCGCCCAGGGGCGTCTCGATGTGGTGGCCACCCTGCGCGCCGCTGCACCCTGGCAACCCCTGCGGCGGGCAGATGCCAAGCAGCGCCACCACCCCCACGGCCACGCGCCCCATATCTGGCTCAAGGCTGACGACCTGCAGATCAAAAAGTATCGAAGCAAGGCCGGTACCCTCTTCTGCTTTATCGTGGATGCCAGTGGTTCGATGGCCTTGCACCGGATGCGTCAGGCGAAGGGGGCGGTGAATGCACTGCTCCAGCAGGCCTACGTTCATCGTGACCAGGTGGCCCTCCTGGCGTTTCGCGGTGAACAGGCCGAACTGCTCCTACCACCCTCCCAGAGCGTTGAGCTTGCCAAGCGTGCCCTGGACGTCTTACCAACCGGTGGTGCTACCCCCCTGGCGGCAGCACTGCTGGCTGCCTACCAGGTAGCGGAGCAGGCCCGTGCCCGTGGGATCCATCGCACTACCCTGGTTCTGATCACCGATGGACGACCAAATGTGCCGCTTCGCCCCGATCCGACCCTCGATAAACAGCAGCGTCTGGAGTTGGCACGCCAGGAGGTTCAGACGTTGAGCGCCCGGCTGCGCGCAGCCGGGATCGGTGCGGTCGTAATTGATACACAGCGCAGTTTTGTCAGCCGTGGTGAGGCGCAGCAGCTCGCAGCCTGGCTGGGTGGCCGTTACGTCTACTTACCGCAAGGCCGTGGCGAACAGATCGCCCAAGCGGTCTTGCACGCCTCCACCGAATGATCGCCTACATTGCCTACCCAACTAGCCTGAACCTCCAGTCGGCAAACGCCCTGCAGACCTATACAACCCTGCGCGAACTCCGCGCGCGTAGGCCTGATACCATGGCGATCATCCCCCGTTGGGGTAGTGAGCCGAGCCGCTTCACCGAGTTGGGTGCCATCCACCTACCGCGCCCGGCGATCGGTAAGCTTTCACGCTTCTACAAGAGTACCCTGCTCTACTACCTGGAGCATAGCGCGTTCGCCCTGATGAGCGCGGCACTCCTCGCCCCACGCCGCCACGAGGTTGAAGCGGTCTACGTTCGCCAGGTCATCTGCGCCGCATGGTGGGCTGGGCTCCTCGGACCAAGCCTGGGTGTCCCGGTGATCTACGAGGCACACGACCTGGAGTCGCGCAATCCCTCCCGGGCCAAAGAGCCATGGGCCACCGGCCTCCTCCACCTGATCGACCGTGTAGCCCTGAGCCGTGCGACGGCTGTGGTCTCCCTCACCGATGATTTTCGCCGCCTCCTTGCCCTGATTGGCTGGCGTGACCCCGCTGAGGTGGCGGTGATTCCTGACGCCTACGATGAGCATATTTTTGCCCACGGTGACCGGCATGCCGCACGGGTTGCGCTGGATCTCCCGCTCCAGGCGCCGATCATCGCTTACGCCGGCATGACTTTCGCCCATCGCTGGTTGGAGGGGTTGCTGGAGTCGGCAGCTAGCCTGCGCACCGACTACCCTAACCTGACCCTCCTGTTGGTGGGGGGGCGTGACCATGAACGTGCTGCGTTGCGCCAGCGCGCAGCTGAACTTGGCTTTCCAGTGAATGGTGCGGATGCGCGTGTGGCTCCCGGTAGTTGCACCTTCCTCCCTCCCCGTACCCAGGCCGATGTGGCCCGTTATTTGCTGGCCGCAGACGTGCTGGCTATTCCCGATACGGTCACTGATGTCACGGCTTCACCGCTGAAACTGTTTGAATATCTCGCCCTGGGTCAACCCCTGGTCTTGCCGGCACTCCCTGCCCTGCACGAGATCGTCCCCGCTGATCTCTGCTACCCGTTTGTTCGCCGTAGCCTCTCCGGTCTGACCGCAGCCCTCCGAGCCGCCCTGCAAGAGCACGATCCGACGCGGTCAGTGGCTCGGCGCACCCTCGCCTCTGCGCATACCTACGGGCGCCGTGCAGAGCGCATCCTGGATCTCGTAGCGCGTGTACGCTAACAGAGCAACCGCTGAGGGAAGCTCACTGTTACGCTGATTTCTCGTCATCCTCGCCTGCAGTGGAATGGGAGATCTATGCATACACTCTTTGGGCAGACACGGAGCGTGGTGACCAACCACTATGCCCTCTTCACCCCCGATGGTCTGGTACGCGCGCCACTTCCTGGTTGGCCCGGTGCAACCTGTTGCGTCGTGATCAGTCCAGTGCTTGGCGCGCGCTTTGCCCAACTGCTGATCGAGCTCGATCCCGATGGGGTAGGCGTACGTACAGACCCCGATGACGAACTGCTCGTCTTCGTACGCTCGGGTAGTGCACACATCCAGATCGCTACGGCATCTCGTGAGCTTACCGCAGGTGGCTTTGCCTACATCCCCCCCGCGCAGAACTATGAGATCCGTAGTTCTAGTGCAGCCACCCTGCTGATCTTCCAGCGGCGCTACCAGCCGTTGGCGGGTTACGCACCACCAAATCTACGCTTCGGCCAGGAGCAAGAGCTGGTCGGGGCGCCCTTCATGGGCGATGAGGCTGCGCTGCTCAAGACGCTGCTACCCGACGAGCCGGCCTTCGACATGGCGGTCAATATCTTCACCTTTCAGCCAGGCGCCACCTTGCCCATCGTCGAGACCCACATCATGGAGCATGGATTACTCCTCTTCGAGGGTCAGGGCATCTATCGGCTCGGTAGCGACTGGTACCCGGTACAGGCCGGTGACTGCATCTGGATGGGTTCCTACTGTCCACAATGGTTTGTGGCAACTGGGAAGGAACCGGCACGTTATATCTACTACAAAGATGTGAACCGCTCGCCACTACGTTAGGCATTGTGTAGTGTCAAGCCGGCGCAGCCAAAGCGTACGGGAGGCGTGGAGGGCGAAGCCCTCCGCAAAAAGACCCGACTGAGCCTTGGTAGCGCCAGATGGCCAAGCTGGTGCAGCCAAAGCGTACGGGAGGCGTGGAGGGCGAAGCCCTCCGCAAAAAAACCAACCTAGCCTTGGCACCGCCAGATGGCCAAACTGGCGCAGCCGAAGCGTACGGGAGGCGTGGAGGGCACCGCCCTCCACAAAAAACCCCAACTGAGCCTTGGTAGCGCCAGATGGCCAAGCTGGCGCAGCCGAAGCGTACGGGAGGCGTGGAGGGCGAAGCCCTCCGCAAAAAAACCAACCAAGCCTTGGCACCGCCAGAGCATCAAGCCGGCGCAGCCGAAAGGGATGAACTCCCGTCGAAGAGGTAACAATGAATCTCTCACTTGACTCAGGGGCGATGGTTGCCGATCTTGCAGCGATCGCGGCGCATAGTGATACACCTGGCCCCGGCGTGACCCGTCTGGTCTATGGAGCAGCCGATCTGCGGGCACGTGCCTACCTTCGCGAACGTTGTCGCGAGGCCGGTCTGGAGTTGCGTGAGGATGGCCTGGGCAACCTCTTCGCACGTTGGCACGGGAGTGAGCCGGAGCTCCCCGCAGTCGCCAGTGGCTCGCACATTGATGCTATTCCACACGCAGGGCGTTTCGATGGTGTGGTGGGAGTCATTGGGGCCCTAGAGGCGATTCGTGCCCTCCAACGCGCCGGCTTTAGACCGCGACATTCGATCGAGCTCATTCTGTTTACCAGTGAGGAGCCGACACGCTTCGGCATCGGCTGTCTGGGCAGTCGGGCCCTCTCTGGTGCCCTGAGCCCGGAGCAGCTGCGAGGCCTCCATGATAGTGAGGGGCGCTCGCTCGAGTCGTGGCGTAGCGAGGCGCAGTTTGTGGCACCTCTCGAGGAGGTAAGACTGCCGGTTGGCTCCTACGCTGCCTTCATTGAGGTGCATATTGAGCAGGGTCCACTGTTAGAGGCTGAGCTCGTGCCGATCGGGGTGGTGCGGGCAATTGCGGCCCCTGCCACCCTGCAACTGCGGCTCACTGGGCAGACTGGTCATGCGGGAGCCGTATTGATGCCTGAACGACGCGATGCCCTGCTGGCCGGTGCGGAGATTGCCCTAGCCGTAGAGAGTGCTGCCCTCTCAACTGGTAGCCCACACACCGTAGCCACCACCGGGATCTTCCAGATTGAGCCAGGAGCCGTGAACGCGATTCCTGGTCGGGCGACTCTCGCTATCGACGTGCGTGATATTGCCGCCGCCCCACGCGACCAGGCTCTGGCAACGATCCGGAGCGCCATCGAATCGATCTGTGGCCGCCGCCACATCGAGTATGATCTGCACCTGCTGAACGCCGATCCACCGGCGAGTTGCCATCCCGACGTGATCGAGGCGATCATCAAGACCTGCGATGATCTCAGCTTGCCACGCATGATGATGGTGAGTCGCGCCTACCATGACAGCCTCTTCATGGCCAGCCTCTGCCCAACAGCGATGATCTTCATCCCTTGCCGTGGTGGCGTCAGCCACCGACCCGATGAGGAGGCGAGCCTTGAGCATATCCTCCAGGGCACCGCGCTGCTGGCCCATACGTTGGCACGCCTCAGCGCATAGGGGTGCAGCAGCGAAGCGCGAAACTTGGGTAAGCCATGTTCCACATGGGCTTCACGCTCTTCCAGAAGGTGTGGAGAGCTACGCTCTCAACCCAGCCCCGGCACTGCCAGAGTCCCAAGTCGGCGCAGCCGAAATTGAAACTTCCCTACGGCATGGTTCAAACCAGCTTGACACGCTTCCGGGAGGTGTGGAGGGCGAAGCCCTCCACAAAAAGACCCAACCCAGCCCTGGTACCGCCAGAGTCCCAAGTCGGCGCAGCCGAAATTGAACCATGCCCAAGCCTGATAGAGAAGAGGTTCGACGCATGTGGCGCAACTATTTCCAGCCGACAAGCCTCGAGGCGGCCCTTGAGCTGCTTGCCGAGCATCCCGGTGCCCGTCTCCTCTCCGGAGGCACCGATCTCCTCGTCGAACTGGGGCGCGGTGTACGTCCCACGCAGACGCTGATCGATCTGACCCGAATTGCCGAACTCCACTATGTACGTGCCGAACAGGGCCAGATTGCGATCGGTGCCCTGGCAACCCACAATGACATCATTGCTGCAGCAGCCTGTCGGACAGGGGCACTGCCACTGGCACAGGCAAGCCTCGAAGTCGGTGCCCCTCAGATCCGGGCCCGTGCGACGGTGGCGGGTAATCTGGTAACCGCCTCGCCGGCGAACGATACCATCACCGCCCTCATGGCCCTCGATGCTGAATTGCAACTGGTCAGTCGTGGGGGTGAGCGGATCGTGCCACTGGCCCACTTCTACCAGGGGGTGCGTCGCACACTCCTGGCCCCCGGTGAGCTCCTCCGCGAGATTCGCCTACCGGCGTTGAGCTCCTCGCGGCGTGGTATCTTCCTCAAACTTGGCCTGCGCCGTGCCCAGGCGATTGCCGTGATCAACGTTGCGGTGGTGCTCGAACTGGCTGATACAAGTGCAACGGCACCCGTAGTTGATGCACGCATTGCCCTGGGTTGCGTGGCACCAACCATCGTGCGCGCCTCCGCAGCAGAGGCGGCACTGTGTGGAGCAGAGCTCAGCGCAGAGGTGTGTGCCAGAGCTGCATCCCTAGCCGTGGAGGCGATCAGCCCGATCGATGACCTCCGCGGATCAGCAGCCTATCGACGGGAGGCCGTTGAAGCCCTGGTGAACCGAGCCTTGACCAAACTGGCCGAAGGGAGTGAAGCAGCCAACTGGCCAGCCCAGCCCGTTCTACTAGAGCAGCGTACGGGTAGCGAAACGCAACAAGGGGCACTGGGTGCTCACGCTGCGGTTGAGGCCATGGTCAATGGCAGACCGGTACAGCTGAGTGCAACAAAAACACTCCTCGATGCACTGCGAGAAGATGCCGGACTAACCGGATCCAAGGAGGGGTGTGGTGAGGGTGAGTGTGGCGCATGTACCGTCTGGCTCGATGGTCAGGCCGTCATGAGCTGTCTCGTGGCGGCTGGTCAGGCTCACGGGCGCCAGGTCACGACGATTGAGGGTCTGGCTACAACCCATCAAGGGAGTGGGCTCCACCCGCTCCAGCGCAGCTTCATCAGCGAGGGCGCCGTACAGTGTGGCTACTGCATCCCCGGCATGTTGATGGCGGGGGCGAAACTCCTCGAAGAGCACCCCCAGCCCGAGCTCGCACAGATCCAGGCCGCTCTGGGTGGTAACATCTGTCGTTGTACCGGCTACCGTAAAATTATCGCCGCTGTACAGGCCGCGGCAAGTGAGCAAAGCCCATGAGTAGCCTTATTGGACCATCGCTACCCCGCCCCGATGCCCTCGCCAAAGTAACTGGTGCTGCACATTACCCAGGCGACCTAGTTCGACCGGGTATGCTCCGGCTCAAACTTGTTCGCTCCGATCGGCCCCATGCCCGGATCAGCGCCATTGATGCTACGGCGGCGCTGGCCCATCCTGGCGTTGTCGAGGTCTTCACCGCAGCTGATGTGCCCCACAACGCGTATGGGCTGGTGACCGCCGATCAGCCACTTTTCTGTGCTACGCATGTACGTTTTGTCGGCGACCGGGTGGCCCTCGTGGTTGCCGAAAGCCAGGAGGCTGCCGAAGAGGGGGCGCGCCTGGTCAAGGTGAGCTATGAAGATCTACCAGCGCTGACCGACCATATGCTGGCGCTCGATCCTGCAGCTCCACTGGTGCACGCAGAGCGCGGGAGCAACCTGGTCTACCACTGTCCGATCCGTAAAGGTGATGCTGCGGCGGCTATCGCCTCTGCCGACCTGGTGATCGAGGAGGAGTTTACGACGAGTTGGCAGGAGCATGCCTACCTCCAGCCAGAAGCCGGGATTGCCTATATCGACGAAGATGGTCGTCTGGTGATCGAGAGTGCCGGTCAGTGGCTCCACGAGGATCGTCGCCAGATTGCCGAAATCTTAGCGCTCCCTGAGGAGCGGATCGTCATTCGCTACGCAGCCATCGGCGGGGCGTTTGGTGGGCGCGAAGATCTCTCGGTTCAGCATCTCCTGGCCCTAGCCGCATGGCGCACCGGTCGTCCAGTGGCGATCGTCTGGGACCGGGAGGAGTCGATGATTGGTCACCACAAGCGCCATCCAGTTACGCTGCGCTGCCGCTGGGCGGCCATGCGCGACGGGCGCATCGTTGCGGTAGAAGTCCATGCCGTGGCCGATGGTGGTGCCTACGCCTCGACAAGTCAGGAGGTAATCAAGTGCATCGCCCTCTTCGCCAGTGGTTGCTACGAGGTGCCACATATCAGTGTCGACGCCTACGCAGTCTACACGAATAACCTCCCGTCGGGAGCTTTCCGCGGCTTTGGTGCGCCCCAGGCCCAGTTTGCCAGTGAGACGATGGTGAACCGTCTGGCCGACGCGCTCGGGATGGATCCGGTCGCGCTGCGGCGCATCAACCTCTACCGCGAGGGGAGTATTGAGCCAACCGGCTACCCCCTCCCGACGGGGGTTAGTGTACGTGAATGTCTGGAGGCCTGCCTGGAGGTGCAGCAAGCAGAGCGCGAGTTGCCAGAGACCGCCGTGGTCCCTGATCGGCGGCGTGGCTGGGGTATTGCCTGTGGCATTAAAAACCTGGGCTACTCGTTCGGCTTCCCCGAACAGGCGACAGCAACTATCACCCTCTTTGGCGAAACAACGATCGTGCGGGCCGAGTTGCGCGTGGGAGCAGCCGATGTAGGCCAGGGCGTCCATCTCATCCTGCGGCAGATTGCCGCCGAGGTGCTCGCTCTTCCACTCGACGCGGTCTTCCTGATCAGTGATGATAGTGGCGAGGCGCCCAACGCTGGATCAGCCTCAGCATCACGCCTGACGATCATGGCTGGCCGAGCGGTCTATGATGTTGCGCAAGCTGCCCTGGCCCAGTGGCGCGATGAAGAGCGCCCAGCGCACGCAACGGTGCAGTACCGTGCCCCGCGCACCACCGAGCTTGATCCACTCACCACCATGGGGCGCCCCAACTACGCGTACGGCTACACTGCCCAAGCCGTTGAGGTTGAGGTTGACATGCGTACCGGCCAGGTGCAGGTGTTGAAGGTGTTGAGCGCCCATGATGTTGGTCGTGCCATCAATCGACAGCAGGTTGAAGGGCAGATCGAGGGTGCCCTCGCCCAGGCCCTGGGCTATTCGCTGATGGAGCATTTTCAGGTTCGCGCAGGCCGGGTAGTCACGAGTGGCTTCAGTAGCTACCTGCTACCGACCATCCTCGATACCCCACCCAGCATGCTGCCTATCATCCTTGAACTCCACGATCCTGAAGGTCCGTTCGGCGCACGAGGCGTTGCTGAGTTACCACTCGTGCCCTTTGCCGCTGCCGTTGCTGCAGCCATCCACACCGCTACCGGAGCTTGGGTCAGTGATCTCCCCTTCACCCCAGAACGAGTGCTGACCGCCATTCGTGCCCAAGGAGCTGTTCGATGAGCAACCCCACTGAGCCACACCTCCTCTGGACGCCCCCAGCAGCGCTGCAGGAGACGAGCAATCTCCACGCCTACATGACATGGTTGAGTCAGACGCGCAACCTCCAGTTCGCAACCTATGACGAGCTCTGGCACTGGTCGGTAGCGAACCTCGAGACCTTCTGGGCCTCGCTCTGGGACTATTTTCAGATCATGGCTAGAACGGACTACACTGCTGTCCTCGCCGAGCGGCGTATGCCGGGGGCACGCTGGTTCACCGGAGCCACACTCAACTACGCCGAGCATGTTTTTCGCAACGCCAATCGTGACCATCCGGCCCTTCTCTTCCAATCAGAGTTGCAGCCACTCACGGAGGTGAGTTGGGCCGAGCTCGCTGCCCAGACTGCCGCTCTGGCCGCGACCTTCCGCAAGCTAGGGGTAGAGCCGGGGGATCGTGTGGTTGGCTACTTACCCAACATCCCCCAGGCGCTGGTGGCCTTTCTCGCCACAGCGAGCCTGGGTGCTATCTGGTCGAGCTGTTCACCCGACTTCGGTAGCCCGAGCGTCGTGGACCGTTTTCGCCAGATCGAACCTAAACTCCTCTTGGCGATCGATGGCTACAGCTACGGTGGCAAAGCGTTTGACCGGCTTGCCGCTGTAGCCGAGATCCAAGCCGCCCTGCCAACCCTTCAGGCTACCATTTTTGTGCCCTACCTCGACCCACAGGCCGAACCGCGGGGGCTCCAGGGGCCGATCGTGCACTGGGAAACCGCCCTGGCGACACCAGGTAAGCTCACCTTCACGCCAGTACCGTTTGACCACCCCCTCTGGGTGCTCTACTCATCGGGAACCACCGGGCTACCCAAGCCGATCGTGCAGAGTCAGGGTGGCATTCTGATCCAGCATCTCAAAGAGTTGAGCCTCCACCTTAACCTGAAGCCAGGTGATCGCTTCTTCTGGTTTACCACCACCGGCTGGATGATGTGGAACCTGTTGATCGGCGGTCTCCTCGTTGGTAGCAGCGTCGTGCTCTACGACGGTAGCCCCTCCTACCCCGATCTGGGCGTACTCTGGCGGATGGCCGGGGCGGGCGAGGTGAACTTCTTTGGAACCAGTGCCAGCTACATCACGGCACTGACGAAGAGTGACCTCGTGCCAGGCCAACACTACGACCTGAGCCGGATCGTGGCCGTTGGCTCGACCGGCTCGCCGCTACCACCAGAGGGCTTCGAGTGGGTCTACGCCAATGTCAAGGCTGATCTCTGGCTCGCCTCGGTCAGTGGCGGGACGGACATCTGTGGCTGCTTCGTTGCTGGGGCGCCGCTCCTCCCGGTCTACAGTGGCGAGATCCAGTGTCGCGCGCTGGGCGTTGATGTCCAGGCACTCGACACCGATGGCAACAACGTCATCGGGGTCATGGGCGAGCTCGTGATTGGTCAGCCCATGCCCTCAATGCCGATCTACTTCTGGAACGACCCCGATGGACGGCGCTACCGCGAGAGCTACTTCGAGCTCTACCCCGGTAAGTGGCGCCACGGCGACTGGGTGCTAGTTAACGAGCGCGGTGGGGTGATCATCTACGGTCGCTCCGACAGCACCATCAACCGTCAGGGTGTACGCATGGGCTCGAGTGAGATCTACCGTGTCGTTGAGGCACTCCCGGAGATCACCGACAGCCTGGTGATCGACCTGGAGGGGCTTGGAGGCGCCTCCTACATGCCCCTCTTCGTCGTGTTACGTGAGGGAGTCAACCTGGACGTAGCCCTGGAGCAGCGGCTGAAACAGACGATTCGTACAGCCCTCTCGCCACGCCATGTCCCCGACGCCATCTTTAGCATCCCAGAGGTGCCGCGCACCCTCAATGGCAAGAAACTAGAGGTACCGGTCAAGAAGATCCTGCTCGGGGTACCCGTTGAGCGTGCGGCCAACCCCGACTCACTCAAGAACCCCGAGTTGCTGAGCTACTTTGTCGATCTAGCAGCATACGTACGCGCTATTGTTGGTGCGGCCTAGGGGATGGTTCGGTTTCGGCTGCGCCGACTTTATCCCTCAAGAGAGGCTAGGGTCGACTCTCACCTTCGGCCCCGAACCTCGTTTCGGGGCTACCTGGTGCCCATGAGTACCTACCTCCATGTCCAACAAGGGTTTGCCGCATGCGAGTGAATACAGCACATCGGGGCACACGTCCGCGCCGTTGGGCCACGCAATTGTCCCTAGTTCACTCAC